>NZ_JASCPM010000013.1:0-119020 GCF_029960215.1 Pseudomonas sp. PS01301
GGCTTGCGCCGCTGCTACAGGGATCGTGGTGCATCGGATGCACATGCGGTGTGCCTGGCCCGCGATCTTCTGTAGCAGCGGCGCAAGCCGCGTCGGGGGTCAGGCGATCGCGGCCAGGAGCTTTTCCCATTCCTTGTTTTCTTTCTTGGAAACACCGCCGAGCAGATCCAGGGCTTGGCGCAGGCGGAAGCGGGTCAGGTCGGGGCCGAGGATTTCCATGGCGTCCAGGACCGACACCGAACTGGCTTGCCCGGTGATCGCGGCAAACATCAGAGGCATGGCGTCGCGCAGTTTCAGGCCGAGCGACTCGACCACGGCCTGGATGGTTGCAGTGATGCGCTCCTTGTCCCACTGGCGCAGGCTTTCCAGCTTCCAGAGGATCAACTGCATCAGCTGCCGCACCTGGTCGGCGGAAAGCTTCTTGCTCTCGAACAGGCGGGCATCCAGTTGCAGGCCGCCGGCGAAGAAGAAGCCGCCCAGCGGAACGATCTGACTGAAGGTCTCTACCCTGCCCTGCACATGGGGGGCGATCTTCATCATGTAGTCGGGATTGAACGCCCACTGCTGCACTCGTGCGGCGAACTCCTGTACCGGCAGCTCGCGCAACCACTGGCCGTTGAGCCACGAGAGCTTCTCGATATCGAAGATCGGACCGCCCAGGGAAACGCGGGAGAGATCGAAGTGCTCGACCATTTCGGCAAGGGAGAACTTCTCGCGTTCGTCAGGCATCGACCAGCCCATGCGCCCCAGGTAGTTGAGCATGGCTTCGGGCATGAAGCCCATGCGCTCGTAGAAGGTTACCGAGGTCGGGTTCTTGCGCTTGGACAGCTTGCTCTTGTCCGGATTGCGCAGCAGCGGCATATAGCACAGCGCCGGTTGCTCCCAACCGAAGTATTCGTAGAGCTTCATCAGCTTGGGCGCCGACGGCAGCCATTCTTCGCCGCGCAGCACGTGGGTGATGCCCATCAGGTGGTCGTCGACCACGTTGGCCAGGAAGTAGGTAGGCAGGCCGTCGGTCTTCATCAGGACCTGCATGTCCATGCGGTCCCATGGGATTTCGACGTCGCCGCGCAGCATGTCGGGAACCACGCAGACGCCTTCGGTGGGGACCTTCATGCGGATGACGTGGGGTTCGCCGGCGGCCAGGCGGCGCTGGACTTCCTCGGCCGACAGCAACAGCGCGCGGCCGTCGTAGCGAGGGGTTTCGCCACGGGCGGTCTGTTCGGCGCGCATCTGGTCGAGTTCTTCGGCGGTGCAGAAACACGGGAATGCGTGGCCCATGTCGACCAGTTGCTGGGCGTATTGCTTGTAGATATCGCCCCGCTCGCTCTGCCGGTACGGACCGTGCGGGCCGCCTACGTCGGGGCCTTCGCTCCATTCGATGCCGAGCCAGCGCAGGGCGTCGAAGATCTGCTGCCCGGATTCGCGGGTCGAGCGCAACTGGTCGGTGTCTTCGATGCGCAAGATGAATTCGCCGCCATGCTGTTTGGCAAAGCAATAGTTGAACAGGGCGATGTAGGCCGTGCCGACATGGGGGTCGCCGGTGGGCGATGGGGCGATACGCGTACGAACGGTCATTGAGGGTCTCGAGCAGGTTGAATCGAAACGCCGATGTTAGCAGGGCTTGGGGGGCAGGCTCCAGAATCGTGTGGCAGGGGGTATGGGCGTTCGGTTTGGGGACGGTGGTGTGTCCTTCGCGGGCAGAGGGCTCGCCGCCCGCCCCGCTCCCACAGGTCGGGTGGTTGCGGGTGGGCTCTGGTGTGGTGTTCGCGGTTCGGCGTCAGACCTTGAGCAAGCGCTCGCGCAGTTTGCCGATTTCGTCGCGCATCTGCGCGGCGGCTTCGAATTCCAGGTCGCGGGCCAATTGGTACATCTTTTCTTCCAGTTGCTTGATGCGCTTGGTGATCTCGCTGGGCGAACGCAGCTCGTTTTCGTAGCGCGCATTTTCCTCGGCGGCCTTGGCCATGCCCTTGCGCTTCTTGCTGCGCGAGCCAGGCACGGTGGCGCCTTCCATGATATCGGCGACGTCCTTGACCACGCCTTTGGGCACGATGCCATTGGCTTCGTTGAAGGCGATCTGCTTCTCGCGACGACGCTCGGTCTCGCCGATGGCGCGCTCCATCGAGCCGGTCATGCGATCGGCATAGAGGATGGCCCGGCCATTGAGGTTTCGCGCGGCACGGCCGATGGTCTGGATCAGCGAGCGATCCGAACGCAGGAACCCTTCCTTGTCGGCATCGAGGATGGCCACCAGCGAAACCTCGGGCATGTCCAGGCCTTCGCGGAGCAGGTTGATCCCCACGATCACATCGAATGCGCCCAGACGCAGGTCGCGGATGATCTCCACTCGCTCCACGGTATCGATGTCCGAGTGCAGGTAGCGCACGCGCACGTCGTGGTCTGCGAGGTAATCGGTAAGGTCCTCGGCCATGCGCTTGGTGAGTACGGTGACCAGAATGCGGTCGTCGTTGGCCACCCGCTTGCGAATCTCCGACAGCAAATCGTCGACCTGGGTCAATGCGGGCCGCACCTCGACCTGGGGATCGACCAGACCGGTCGGCCGTACCACCTGCTCGATGATTCGCCCGGCATGCTCGGCCTCGTAGTTGCCGGGGGTGGCCGAGACGAAAATGGTCTGGGGGCTCACCCCTTCCCATTCGTCGAAACGCATGGGTCGGTTGTCCAACGCAGAGGGCAGGCGGAAACCGTATTCGACCAGGGTTTCCTTGCGTGAGCGGTCGCCCTTGTACATGGCCCCCACCTGCGGAACGCTGACGTGGGACTCGTCGATCACCAGCAAGGCGTCAGGGGGCAGGTAGTCATAGAGGGTGGGCGGAGCTGCGCCAGCAGGACGTCCGGACAGGTAGCGGGAATAGTTTTCGATACCGTTGCAGTAGCCCAACTCCAGGATCATTTCCAGATCGAAGCGCGTGCGTTGTTCCAGACGCTGGGCTTCGACGAGTTTGTTCTTGTCGCGGAAGTAGTCCAGGCGGTCCTTGAGTTCTTCCTTGATGCCTTCCACGGCGCCCAGCAGGGTTTCCCGTGGGGTGACGTAGTGGCTCTTGGGGTAGAAGGTGAACCGTGGCAACTTGCGCGTGACCTCGCCAGTCAGCGGATCGAACGCGGCGATGTTCTCGACTTCATCGTCGAACAGCTCGATACGGATGGCTTCCAGATCGGATTCGGCGGGGAACACGTCGATCACGTCGCCACGCACGCGGAAGGTGGCGCGGGCGAAGTCGATCTCGTTGCGGGTGTATTGCAGGTCGGCCAGCCGGCGCAGCAGCGCGCGCTGGTCGAGCTTGTCGCCGCGGTCGACGTGCAGGACCATTTTCAGATAGGTTTCGGGACTGCCCAGACCGTAGATGCATGACACAGTGGTGACGATGATGGCGTCCTTGCGTTCGAGTAACGCCTTGGTCGCGGACAGGCGCATCTGTTCGATGTGGTCGTTGATCGAGGAGTCCTTCTCGATGAAGGTGTCCGACGATGGCACGTAGGCCTCGGGCTGGTAGTAGTCGTAGTAGGAGACGAAGTATTCGACCGCGTTATTGGGGAAGAACGCCTTGAACTCACCGTACAGCTGAGCGGCCAAGGTCTTGTTCGGCGCCAGCACCAGCGTCGGGCGCTGAACCTGCGCAATCACGTTGGCGATGCTGAACGTCTTGCCCGACCCGGTTACCCCCAGCAAGGTCTGGTGCGCCAGGCCCGCTTCGATACCCTCCACCATCAGGCGAATGGCTTCCGGCTGGTCGCCGGCCGGCTCGAAACGGGTAACCAGTTGAAACTCGGACATGCCACACCTCATGAGTCGCTACAGTCGGACTTTTCCGACTGTATTTATAGACAGTACTTAACCCTAATTGGCACCTGTTGCGGCAAGTTTCAAGGGCATGGCCCAAGACCTTCGGCAAGCACGGGACCAATGGTCGAAAAATAATCGGCAAAAATCGGTAAAACCAGGTGCAACCTGTCGCCCCATGGGCCAAGCGTCTTTATACTGACTCCCCACTCGTGCACCGCTTCGTGCCGCATGGATGAAGCGTGCATCCTCTTCACTCCCGATCAGAGCTACGGTAAAAATGAGCCTGTTTTCCGCTGTCGAATTGGCACCCCGCGATCCTATCCTGGGCCTCAACGAAGCATTCAACGCCGACACCCGCACCGACAAGGTGAATCTGGGCGTTGGCGTGTACTGCAACGAAGAGGGGCGAATTCCCCTGCTGCGCGCGGTCATCGAAGCCGAAACCCAGCGCGTTGCACAGCACGCCGCACGTGGCTATCTGCCCATCGACGGTATCGCCGCCTACGACAAGGCTGTACAGACCCTGATCTTCGGCGCCCAGTCCCCGCTGCTGGCGGCAGGTCGCGTGGTGACCACGCAGGCCGTCGGCGGTACCGGCGCCCTGAAGATCGGTGCCGACTTCCTCAAGCAATTGTCGCCTGACGCCGTGGTCGCGATCAGTGACCCAAGCTGGGAAAACCATCGTGCCCTGTTCGAGACCGCCGGTTTCAGCGTGCAGAACTATCGCTACTATGATGCGACCAGCAACGACGTGAACCGTTCAGGCATGCTCGAAGACCTCGACGCCCTGCCCGCCGGTTCCATCGTCGTGCTGCATGCCTGCTGCCACAACCCGACCGGCGTCGACCTCAGCGCATCCGACTGGGTCAACGTGCTGGACGTGGTCAAGCGCAAGGGTCATGTGCCGTTCCTCGACATGGCCTACCAGGGTTTTGGCGAAGGCATCCACGAAGACGCCGCGGCCGTGCGCCTGTTCGCCGAGTCGGGTTTGAGCTTCTTCGTGTCCAGCTCGTTCTCCAAATCGTTCTCGTTGTATGGCGAGCGTGTCGGCGCATTGTCGATCGTCACCCAGTCGAGCGACGAGACCTCTCGCGTGCTGTCGCAGATCAAACGCGTCATCCGCACCAACTACTCCAACCCGCCGACCCATGGCGCAATGATCGTCGCCAACGTGTTGAACAGCCCGGAGCTGCGCGCCATGTGGGAAGACGAGCTGGGCGAGATGCGCCAGCGCATTCGCAGCATGCGTCTGCAAATGGTCGAGGGGCTGGCGGCCCAGGGTGCGAACCGCGATTTCGGTTTCGTTGCCCGTCAGGCCGGCATGTTTTCCTATTCGGGGCTGAGCGCCGAGCAGGTCGCTCGCCTGCGCAACGAGTTCGGCATCTACGCACTGGACACCGGACGTATCTGCGTGGCCGCGCTGAACCAGCGCAACATCGATGGCGTGATCAAGGCCATCGTTCAGGTGCTGTAGCCTTTTTGCCTGGGGGAGGCTTGACTTCCCCTTAGCAATCAGTAACATACGCAGCAGATTCCGCGATAGCTCAGTTGGTAGAGCAAATGACTGTTAATCATTGGGTCCCTGGTTCGAGTCCAGGTCGTGGAGCCAAACTTGATGTCAGAGAGGGTTCCTACCCACTCTGATATCACCAAAAAACCCGCCTTATGGCGGGTTTTTTCGTTTTGGCACCTTGAAGAAGACGGGCATGAACGGATCGAATTCGGCGATCACCAAACGTACTTGACGCTGGTCAGCAACGTGCGTCGCATGCCAGGGTAGCACTCGTAGGAGTCGTCACAGGTGGCCACATACTCGGTATTCAACAGGTTTTGCGCGTTGACCGAGACAGTCACGTGTTTGTTGATCGGATAGCTGGCGCCGGCATCGAACAGGGTGTAGTTGTCGATGTGATAGGTATTGCCGTTGTCGCCATACAGCACGCCGGTGTACCGGACACCGCCACCCAGGCTCAGTCCCTTGAGCGGGCTGTCGTCGAACGTGTAGTTCAACCAGGTGGACGCCATGTGCTTGGGCACGTTGGCTGGCCGGTTGCCTTCGTCGCCACGATTGCTCCTGGTGATTTCAGCGTGGGTGTAGGTGTAGGACGCAATCAGGTCCCAGTGCTGATCCAGCCGCGCCTTGATCTCGGCTTCGATGCCGCGCGATTGCTGCTCGCCCGACGCAACGGTGAAGCCGGTGTTCACACCACCAATGATTTCAGTGGTCAGCACATTGGTCTTGGTCAGGTCATAAGCAGACAGGGTTATCAGGATGGTATCGCTGGGTTGGTATTTCACACCCACTTCCCATTGATGCGCCGTGCTGGGGTCGAACGCACTACCGCTGCGGTCGGTGCCGGTATTGGGCGTGAACGATTCGGCGTAGCTGACGTAGGGCGCCAGACCAAACTCCGTGAGATAGGTCAAACCCAGGCGTCCGGTAAAGGCAGTGTCCTTCTGGTTCGATAAGGCACCTACATGGTTGTCCAGGTCGTTGCGAACATAGTCATAGCGCCCGCCGCCCGTGAGAATCCAGCGATCGTCGAACTTGATCTGATCCTGAATGTAACCGCCCGCCTGTTCGATGGTCTGGTCGTAATCGATCGAGCTCAGACTGTTGCCAGCGCTGGGACGAGCGATCGCCAGGCCATACTGTGGCGCAGTCAGGTTCAGGCTTGGCGCTCGGGTGCGCCAGCGCGAGATATCGGCGTCTTGCCAGGTGTAGTCGACGCCCATCAGAAGGGTGTGGCTCAGTGGGCCGGTGGTAAAATCGGCTTGCAATTGGTTGTCGAGGTTGAACGTGTTCAGGTGCTGATCGAAGCGGTCGGCGATCCGTGTCACATTACCTGTGGTGGTGTCGACAGCGGCCGGTAGCAAGTTCTGGAAGATCAAGTCGACCTGTCCGTAGCGGGCGTTCTGGCGAAACTCCCAAGTATCGCTCAGCCGATGGCGGAATTCGTAGCCCAGACTGAATTGCTCCTGGTCCAGATGGTTGAAGCTGTGATCGCCCATCAGCGTGTTGGTGGTATGACCGCTCGGCGTGCTGTAGGCGAACAGCGAGCCGCCGTTCGAATCGCGCATGAAGTCGCTGAGCATGGTCAGGCTGGTGTCTTCGTCCGGCGCCCAGGTCAGAGACGGCGCTATGTACAAGCGGTCGTCCGTCAGCGCGTGGCCATCCGCATAATCCACCTGGGTATCGGCTTCGCGGGCGAGGCCAATCATACGGTAGATCAGATGTTGGTCGTCGCTAAGCACACCGCCCACATCGAACTGGCCTTGCAGGCGATCATGGTTACCACCGGTCAACTGCACTTCGTTGACGTGGTTGGCCTCGGGTCTCTTGCTCACACGGTTGATGATGCCACCCGCGTCCCCTTGACCGAACAGGCTGGAGGCCGGGCCTCGTACGACGTCTATGCGCTCCAGAGAATAGGGTTCGCTGCGGAAAAACGCGTAGCTGTTGTTCTGCTGACGCAGCCCGTTGAGATAGTCACTGCTTGCCTGGCCGTTGAAGCCGCGGATATACAACCAGTCAAAACCCTTGGGGTCCAGGCCGTAGGCTTCCACTTTGACGCCGGGCACGTAACGCAACGCTTCGGTGACGGTCTGCACGCCTTGGGCCTGCATCTGCTGACGGGTCACTACCGAGATCGACTGCGGGATCTCGATGATAGGTGTATCGGTCTTGGTACCTGCACTGCTACGAATGGCCACGTAACCCTCCACCGGGCTGGCAGCTGAGTCAGCCGATCTGCCGGTGATGTTCGTGGGGTCCAATTGCAGCGTTGCGTCGATGACAGGGATCAGCGAGTAGCTGCCGTTGCTCAGCGGCACGGCTTGCAATTTGCTCGCGGACAACAACTGGCGCAAGCCTGAGTCCACGGTGTAGACGCCATGCAGACCCGGCGAGCGTTGTCCTTGTGCCTGGGCTGGATCGAAAGACACATTGATTTGCGCCGCAGTCGCGAACTGCGCCAGCGCGGCGTTGACCGTGCCGGAAGGGATATCGAACTGAAGGGTCGCGGCCGTCTGCCCCCAGGCGGGCGCAGCGTTCATGACCGAAGTCAGCGGTGCGCCCAACGCGATGCCGAGCAACGTGCGGCGCACGATGCGGGTCAGTGACGAAGGTCGTTGAGTGATTGGCTTGTGTCCGGACATACCGTTTCCTTTCGCCCAGTGGCAGTAGAGTGACAGCGCCGTGTGATGCGCTTCTATCTACCAAGTCGAATGAAAACTGGAATCGGCAACCCCAAGCGGCTATTTATTTTGTGGTATTGGTTCAGACCGACTCCACGCGCGTCCAATAACGGCTGAATCGGCGAATACGCACGGGCAGGGTCGAGGAAAGGTTTTCCAGGATCGTATCGATATTGCGCAACTGAAACGCCCCCGAGATGCGCAACTCTGCGATCTGCGCCTGACAGCCCAAATGCCCGGGACGGTAGCGTTGGAGCTCGAGGATCAAATCTTCCAGCCGCCAGTTGTTGACGACCAACATGCCGCGAGTCCAGGCGTCGGCGTCGGGGCTTGCAGCCTGCACGTTGCCCATTCGGTCCTGGTTGAACCACATTTGCTGGCCCGCCTCCACCCGCACGGTCGGCGTGAGAATTACGCTGCGCACTTCCACGGCCTGTTCGAGCACGCAGACTTGGGTTCGAGCGTCCAGGCGGCGCACGATAAAGCGTGTACCCAGCGCGCGGATGCTGCCTTCTTGAGTGTGCACCACAAACGGCCGTGCCAGAGAATCGCGCGCCGTTTCCACGAGGATTTCTCCATTGAGCAGTTGCAGCTCGCGAAGGCTTGGGCCGAAGTGGATGTTCACCGCGGTGGCGGTATTGAGGCGTACCTGACTGCCATCCTCCAGGGACAGGCTTTTGCTTTCACCCGTCACGGTGTGCTCATCTGCTATCAATGACGGCAGGGCAGTGTTACGCCAGGCCAACGTGCCAGCCCCTCCGGCCGCGAGCAGTAGCGACAGCACCTTGAGCGCTTCGCGGCGTTTGATTCGAGCACTTTTGAGCGTTGGCTCGGCCATTCCAGGGCCGATCCGATCAAAGCGTTCCTGTAATCGGATCAGCCTTTCCCAGGCCTGGCGATGGCCGGGCGCACTCTCAAGCCAGCGCAGATGCGCTTCCCGAGTGGCGTTATCGGCGTCATCACATCGCAAATCGACGTACCAGCGCGCGGCGGCTTCAAGGATCGCGGTCTCCAGTGCCACGTTTTAATCCTCGGTGGCTAACAAACAATGCATCAAAGCGCGCACCGCGTGTTTCTTGACGGTGTTGACCGATACCTGCAGTTGCCGACCGATTTCCACATAGCTCAAGCCATCCAGGTGGGCCATCAGGAAAATCTGTCGAGTTCGAGCACCGAGGCCGTGCAGAATTCGGTCGATTTCCAATAGCGTTTCAATGATCAGAAGGCGTGTTTCCGGCGAAATATCCAACGCTTCGGGTCGGGATGCCAGGGTTTCCAGATACGCCTGCTCCACCGTGCGGCGCCGGAACATATCAATCATCAGGCTACGTGCGATGGTGCTTAAATACGCACGCGGCTCACGCAGTTCGTGGGCCTTGCGCTGGGTCAGTACCCGCATGAAGGTGTCCTGCGCCATGTCAGCCGCGTGATCGACGCAGCCCAGGCGCTGGCGCAGCCAACCACACAACCAGCGATGATGATCGAGGTACAGGGTGTGTACGGTCTGTTTATGCAGGGGATCGACGCAAGACATGGCTCAAACCTAGGAAGGCTTATGTGATAATGACTCTCATTTTCGTGTTTGCCGGGTTATTTTGCAATGCTGGAAACCGGGCCGGTCTGCGTCATTTCGACTGTAAATCAGTCACAGCGATGGGACGACCTGTTTCAGTCGTGAGCGCCGACCACGTCGTCGGCGAAGTGAGGATCATTTCTTACGTCCGACTCCATGCAAGCTATCTATCCTCAAGCCTTCGCACCCGAACTTTCCCCCGCCCTCCTCGCTCATAACAACACACCCATCACCTGGCCACCTGCCATGGACCTAGTCGTCGCGCGTCCCGAAGGTTTGTATTGCACCGCCGGGGATTTCTATATCGACCCGTGGCGGCCCGTCGAGCGTTCGGTGATCACCCATGGTCACGGCGACCATGCGCGGACCGGCAATGAACATTATCTGGCGGCAGCGCCGGGCGAAGGCATCCTGCGTACCCGTCTTGGCCAGGACATCAATCTGCAGTTGCTCGAGTACGGGGAAGTCCTGCAGCACAATGGCGTGACGCTGAGCTTTCATCCGGCCGGACACGTGCTGGGCTCGGCCCAGGTTCGCCTGGAATACAAGGGTGAGGTGTGGGTCGCTTCCGGTGACTATAAAGTCGAGCCGGACGGTACGTGCGCGCCCTTCGAGCCGGTGCAATGTCACACCTTCATTACCGAATCGACGTTCGGCCTGCCGATCTATCGCTGGCAGCCGCAGGCGGAGATTTTCGAGGAAGTGAACCAGTGGTGGCGTGCCAACGCCGAGCAAGGCAAAGCCAGCGTTCTGTTCGCCTACGCGTTCGGCAAGGCTCAGCGCTTGCTGCACGGCATCGATGCCAGCATCGGGCCGATCCTGGCGCACGGTTCGGTGGAGCCGCTAAACAGGGTCTACCGTGATGCCGGCGTCTACATCCCGGAAACCCAGTACGCCGGCGACTTCAAGAAAACCGACCCGGCGTTGCGCAATGCTCTGATCATCGCGCCGCCTTCGGCTGGGGGCAGCACCTGGATGCGCCGCTTCGGCGACTACAGCGATGCCTTCGCCAGTGGCTGGATGCGTCTGCGCGGTACCCGTCGGCGCCGCGGCGTGGACCGTGGCTTCGTGCTGTCCGACCACGCCGACTGGCCAGGGCTGCTGTGGGCCATCGAGCAGACCGGGGCCGAGCGAGTCATGGTCACCCACGGTTCGGTGGAAGTGCTGGTGCGCTACCTGCGCGACATCGGTCTGGATGCCCAGGGCTTCACCACCGAATACGGTGACGAAGAGGAACCTCAGGAGGCCACGTCTTGAAAGCGTTCGCACAGTTGTATGCCAATCTCGACGAAACCACTTCGACCAATGCCAAGCGTCAGTTTCTGGAAGACTACTTTCGTCAGGCCCAGCCGGCCGATGCCGCCTGGGCGGTGTATTTTCTTTCCGGCGGCCGACCTCGGCAACTGGTGCCGACCAAGGTCTTGCGCGAGTTGGCCATCAAGTTGGCGAACGTGCCTGAATGGTTGTTCGAAGAAAGTTATCAGGCGGTAGGGGATCTGGCCGAGACGTTTTCGCTGCTGCTTCCCGAAGCAGAACAGACCAGTGACGAAGGCCTGGCCTGGTGGCTGGAGAATGCCCTGCTGCCCTTGCGCGGGCTGCCACCTGAAGAATTGCACGAGCGCTTGCCGCCGCTGTGGGCTCAGCTGGATCGTGCCAGCCTGATGCTGTGCCTGAAGCTGATCACCGGCAGCTTCCGCGTGGGCGTTTCGAAACTGCTGGTGACCCGAGCACTCGCGCAGATGGCCGGTCTGGACAGCAAACGCGTGGCCCAGCGCCTGGTGGGCTACACCGACCTTTCGCACCGTCCGGTTGCCGACAGCTACCTCAAGCTGATCGCCGAGGAATCCTCGGACGAGCATGCCCAGCGTGGCGGCCAGCCGTACCCGTTCTTTCTCGCTCATTCGCTGCAACAACCGGTCGATCAGTTCGACACCCTGCTGGGCCCCAGCAGCGACTGGCAGGTTGAGTGGAAGTGGGACGGGATCCGCGCGCAGCTGGTCAAGCGGGACGGACGCCTGTGGATCTGGTCGCGAGGCGAGGAGCTGGTGTCGGATCGCTTTCCCGAGCTGCATTCCCTCACCGCGAGCCTGCCTGACGGCACCGTGATCGACGGCGAGATCGTGGTCTGGAAAACACCGCCACCGGCGGATGTGGCGCCCGAGGATTTCAGCCTGGACGATGCGTCGAGCACCTCGGCAGATGCACCGGCGGTGCAGCCGTTCGCTCTGCTGCAACAGCGCATCGGTCGCAAGACCTTGAGCAAGAAGATTCTCGAAGAGATTCCCGTGGTGGTGCTCGCCTATGACCTGCTCGAATGGCAGGGGGAAGACTGGCGCAGCCGTCCGCAACACGAACGTCGTACACAGATGGAACAGGTCATCGCACAGGCGGCCGATCCGGTACTGCGTCCTTCGCCGGTATTGACCGGCGAAGACTGGATGGATCTGGGCCGACAGCGTGAGGCGTCACGGGCACTGGGGGTCGAAGGCATGATGCTCAAGGCGCGCGATTCGCTCTATGGCGTGGGCCGGACCAAGGACATGGGCACCTGGTGGAAATGGAAGGTGGACCCCTTCAGCGTCGACGCGGTTTTGATCTATGCCCAGGCCGGCCATGGGCGCCGGGCGAGCCTGTACAGCGACTACACGTTTGCCGTGTGGGACGGTCCGCCAGAAGCGTCCGGGCGCACGTTGGTGCCGTTCGCCAAGGCCTATTCCGGATTGACCGACGAAGAGATGCGTAAGGTCGACGCGATCGTGCGCAAGACCACCGTGGAGAAGTTCGGCCCGGTGCGTAGCGTTACGCCGACGCTGGTGTTCGAACTGGGGTTCGAAGGCATTGCCTTATCCAAGCGTCACAAGAGCGGCATCGCCGTACGTTTCCCGCGCATGTTGCGCTGGCGCCATGACAAACCGGTGGCCGAAGCCGACAGCCTGGCGACCCTGCAGGACCTTCTGGCCTGACCTATTGAATGCACCGCCACGGTGCATTTTTTTGCCATGGATTATTTCGGGGCATTGCTGTACCAATGGCACGCGCTTCGAGCGAGCCGACGCGTGCGAGCCCGCAGAAAAGTTGCAGCGACGCGACACAACCTTACTCAAGCCGGTCTGCACTGGGACTATGGTGCGGAAATTGCTATCAGAATGATGTCTGGCACTCGCCGGTAACGCACATCGCCCTCACCCAACGCATTCAACTGGTTTTAAGGACTGCACGATGAAAAAAGCATTGCTGACCCTTTCTGCTCTGGCCCTGGCGTTCTCGGCCGGCAGCGCGATGGCCAAGGAATACAAGGAGTTGCGTTTCGGGGTCGATCCATCCTACGCACCATTCGAATCCAAGGCAGCCGATGGCAGCCTGGTGGGCTTCGACATCGACCTGGGCAATGCCATCTGCAAGGAGCTGAAGGTCACCTGCAAATGGGTCGAAAGCGATTTCGACGGCATGATTCCAGGCCTCAAGGCGAAGAAGTTCGACGGCGTGATTTCCTCGATGACCGTGACCCCTGCCCGTGAGAAAGTCATCGACTTCTCCAACGAACTGTTCTCCGGCCCGACCTCGTTGGTGTTCAAGAAAGGTGCAGGCCTGAGCACCGACCTGGCCTCGCTCAAGGGCAAGACCGTAGGCTACGAACAGGGCACCATCCAGGAAGCCTACGCCAAGGCCGTGCTGGACAAGGCAGGCATCAAGACTCAGGCCTACCAGAATCAGGACCAGGTTTACGCCGACTTGATCTCGGGTCGCCTCGACGCTTCGATCCAGGACATGCTGCAGGCCGAGCTGGGCTTCCTGAAGTCGCCACAGGGCGCCGGCTATGAAGTCAGCGAGCCGATCGACAGCGAGCTGTTGCCGTCCAAGACCGCCGTGGGTATCGCCAAAGGTAACAAGGAACTCAAGGCGTTGATCGATAAAGGTATCAAAGCGTTACACGATGATGGCACCTACACCGAAATCCAGAAGAAACACTTCGGTGAGCTGAACCTGTACAGCGGCAAGTAAGTACCGCTGTGACAGCGCCCATTCCCGCTCGGGGATGGGCGTTTTTTTGACCGGCACAGGCCAGATTCATGTTCGACGACCTTTTGCAGTACCTCGGGTTGTCCGCGTTCAGTTTGAAGGGCTTTGGCCCGCTGCTGCTCGAAGGCACCTGGATGACCATCAAGCTG
The DNA here is from genome assembly GCF_029960215.1 of Pseudomonas sp. PS01301. Classification (NCBI taxonomy): domain Bacteria; kingdom Pseudomonadati; phylum Pseudomonadota; class Gammaproteobacteria; order Pseudomonadales; family Pseudomonadaceae; genus Pseudomonas; species Pseudomonas sp. PS01301. The sequence goes on from NZ_JASCPM010000013.1 coordinate 13,745, forward strand.
TCCCTGCTGTCGCTGCTGGTCAGCGTGGTACTGGGGCTGATCGGCGCCAGCGCCAAGCTGTCCGGTACGGCAGTGCTGCGCGTACCTGCCCAGCTCTACACCACTCTGATCCGCGGCGTGCCCGACCTGGTGCTGATGCTGCTGATTTTCTACAGCCTACAGACCTGGCTGACCGGCCTGACCGAAGCCCTAGAATGGGACTACATCGAAATCGATCCTTTCGCCGCCGGAGTCATTACCCTGGGCTTCATCTACGGCGCCTATTTCACCGAAACCTTCCGAGGCGCCATGCTCGCCGTGCCACGCGGCCAGCTTGAAGCGGCTACGGCTTACGGCCTCAAGCGCGCGCAGCGTTTCCGCTACGTGGTCTTCCCGCAAATGATGCGTTATGCCCTGCCCGGCATCGGCAATAACTGGATGGTCATGCTCAAGGCCACGGCGCTGGTCTCGATCATCGGCCTGGCCGATCTGGTCAAGGCCGCCCAGGATGCCGGCAAAAGCACCTATCAACTGTTCTATTTTCTGGTGCTGGCCGCGCTCATCTATCTGCTGATCACCAGTGCGTCCAACATCGCCCTGCGCTGGCTTGAACGACGCTACAGCGCGGGCACCCGGGAGGCGCTGCGATGATCGAACTTCTTCAAGAATACTGGCGGCCGTTCCTCTATTCCGATGGGCAGAACATTACCGGCCTGGCCATGACCCTGTGGCTGCTCAGTGCCGCGCTGGTGATCGGCTTCGTGGTTTCGGTGCCGCTGTCGATCGCCCGCGTCTCAAGCCGGCGCTGGGTGCGCTGGCCGGTGCAGTTCTACACCTACCTGTTCCGCGGAACGCCGCTCTATATCCAGCTGCTGATCTGCTACACCGGCATCTACAGCCTGGAAGCCGTGCGGGGGCAGCCCCTGCTCAACGACTTTTTCCGCGACGCGATGAACTGCACGATCCTGGCTTTCGCCCTGAACACCTGCGCCTACACCACGGAGATCTTCGCCGGGGCAATCCGCAGCATGAACCACGGCGAGGTCGAGGCGGCCAAGGCCTATGGCCTGAGCGGCTGGAAGCTGTATGCCTACGTGATCATGCCGTCGGCCCTGCGCCGTTCGCTGCCCTACTACAGCAACGAAGTGATCCTCATGCTGCACTCGACCACGGTGGCATTCACTGCCACCATCCCGGACATCCTCAAGGTCGCACGGGACGCCAACTCGGCGACCTTCCTGACCTTCCAATCCTTCGGCATCGCCGCGCTGATCTACCTGACCATCACCTTTGCCCTGGTCGGACTGTTTCGCCTGGCCGAACGCCGCTGGCTGGCCTTTCTCGGCCCGACGCACTAGGACCTGAACATGCAACACGACATTCATGAATTGCTGGCTCGCCTGCCCGGTACCGTGCGCCAGATCCACAGCTTCAGCTACGGCCCGACGGGTGCCGGGAAAGTCTATATCCAGGCCTCGCTGCACGCCGACGAGTTGCCGGGGATGCTGGTCGCCTGGCACCTGCGCCAGCGTCTGGCCGAACTGGAGGACGCAGGACTGCTGCGTCGGCAGGTGGTCATCGTACCGATCGCCAACCCCGCCGGGCTCGATCAGATCGTCATGGACACGCCACTGGGCCGCTACGAGCTGGAAACCGGCGAGAACTTCAATCGCCGTTTCGTCGACCTGGCCGATCAGGTTGGCTGCGCCGTCGAGCCGCTACTGGGTGATGATGAGGCACGCAATACGGCGTTGATCCGCACGCACCTGAGCCAGGCGCTGAACCAGTTGCAGCCGACCACAGCCCTGCAATCACAGCGCCTGACTCTGCAGCGCCTGGCATGCGATGCGGACATGGTGCTGGACCTGCACTGCGATTTCGAGGCCGTGCAGCATTTGTACACCACACCCGAAGCCTGGCCGCTGGTAGAGCCATTGGCACGCTACCTGGGCGCTCAGGCCAGCCTGCTGGCCACTGACTCGGGCGGGCAGTCGTTCGACGAATGCTTCAGTCTGTTCTGGTGGCAACTTCAGCAGCGCTTTGCCGAGCGTTTCCCGATCGCCATGGGCAGCTTTTCGGTGACCGTCGAGTTGCGCGGCCAGGGTGACGTCAACCACCCCATGGCCAGCGGCGACTGTCAGGCCATTCTCGACTACCTGGCCAGCACCGGGGTCATCGACCGCACGCCAGCACCGTTGCCTGCCCTGCTCGCCGCCGCCACGCCGCTGGCCGGCGTGGAACCGGTGACCGCGCCGGTGGGTGGACTGTTGGTGTTCACTGCGGTGCCCGGCCAGTACCTGGAAGCCGGGCAGTTGATCGCCGAAATCATCGATCCGCTGAGCAATACGGTCACCCCTGTGCGCAACCGCCAGCCGGGGCTGATGTATGCCCGCTCGCTGCGTCGCATGGCCACCGCGGGCATGCTGGTCGCCCATGTCGCCGGCACCCAGGCCTGCCGCAGCGGCTATCTACTTCAACCTTGAGGACCTGTTGCGCATGTACAAACTGACCATCGATGGCCTGCACAAAAGCTATGGCGACAACAAGGTGCTCAAGGGGGTTTCGCTCAAGGCCAGCACGGGTGACGTGATCAGCCTGATCGGCGCCAGTGGCTCGGGCAAGAGCACCTTTCTGCGATGCATCAACTTCCTCGAACAGCCTGACGACGGTGCCATGAGCCTGGATGGCAAGGCCATTCGCATGACCACCGATAGCGGCGGCATGCGCGTGGCCGATGCCGAAGAACTGCAGCGCTTGCGCACGCGTCTGGCCATGGTGTTCCAGCACTTCAACCTGTGGAGCCACATGACCGTGCTCGACAACATCACCATGGCCCCGCGCCGGGTGTTGGGCGTCGACAAGGACGAAGCGCGGGAACGGGCGTTGCGCTACCTGGACAAGGTCGGCCTGCCGGAGCGCGTGGCCAGCCAGTATCCGGCCTTCCTGTCCGGTGGCCAGCAGCAGCGCGTCGCCATTGCCCGCGCCCTGGCCATGGAGCCGGAGGTGATGCTGTTCGACGAGCCGACCTCGGCACTGGACCCGGAGTTGGTGGGCGAAGTGTTGAAGGTGATCAAAGGTCTTGCCGAGGAAGGACGCACCATGATCATGGTCACCCATGAAATGAGCTTCGCCCGTGAAGTCTCCAGCCAGGTGCTGTTTCTGCATCAGGGCCTGGTCGAGGAAGAAGGCTCGCCTGCACAGGTACTGGGCAGCCCGAAAAGCGAACGCTTGCGGCAGTTTCTCAGCGGCAATCTCAAATAACCCTCAGGCACCACACCCCTGCGGGAGCGGGTTCTACCCGCAAATGCCTACCCAGCAAAAGGATCCCTTATAACCGATCGATCTAAAACTCTCGCTACCTGCCTCGGTCAGTTTCATACCTGGCCGAACTTCCATCGGCCGTTCCCCAACGGAAAAACCGGTAAGGACTTATGTGCGGATTAGCTGGTGAGTTGCGCTTCGATTTTCAACCTGCGGACCTTGCGGCCGTGGAACGCATCACCCACGACCTGGCCCCACGCGGCCCGGACGCCTGGGGCTTTCAGGCGCAAGGGCCGATTGCCCTTGGCCATCGTCGGCTGAAGATCATGGACCTGTCGGATGGCTCCGCGCAGCCGATGACCGATCCCCATCTCGGCTTGAGCCTGGCCTTCAACGGCGCCATCTACAACTTCCCCGAACTGCGCGCCGAACTGGAAGCGCTGGGTTATGGTTTTCACTCCGGTGGCGACACCGAAGTATTGCTCAAGGGCTACCACGCCTGGGGTGAAAAGCTGCTGCCCAAGCTCAATGGCATGTTCGCCTTTGCCATTTGGGAGCGTGACACCCAGCGCCTGTTCATCGCCCGTGACCGTCTGGGCGTGAAGCCTTTGTACCTGTCGCGCACCGACAAGCGCTTGCGTTTTGCTTCGGCCCTGCCGGCGTTGCTCAAGGGTGGCGACATCAGCCCGATCCTCGACCCGGTGGCGCTGAACCACTATCTGAATTTTCACGCCGTCGTGCCTGCGCCGCGCACATTGATCGCGGGTATCGAAAAGCTGCCGCCAGCGACCTGGATGCGCATCGATGCCAACGGCAAGACCGAACAGCAGACCTGGTGGACCCTGCCCTACGGGCCTCATGCCGATGAAGCCAATCTGACTCTGGAAGATTGGCGCGACCGCGTGCTGGAGAGTACCCGTGAAGCGGTTGCCATTCGCCAGCGGGCCGCCGTGGACGTCGGCGTGCTGCTCTCCGGCGGTGTCGATTCGAGCATGCTGGTGGGCCTGCTGCGTGAAGTGGGCGTGAAGGATCTGTCGACCTTCTCCATCGGTTTCCAGGACGCCGGTGGCGAGCGCGGCGACGAGTTCCAGTATTCGGACCTGATTGCCAAGCACTACGGTACTCAGCACCACCAACTGCGCATCGAAGAACGCGAAATCATCGAGCAACTGCCCGCCGCGTTCCGCGCGATGAGCGAACCGATGGTGAGCCACGACTGCATCGCCTTCTACCTGTTGTCACGCGAAGTTGCCAAGCACTGCAAAGTAGTGCAGAGCGGCCAAGGCGCCGACGAACTGTTCGCCGGCTACCACTGGTATCCGCAAGTGGACGGCGCCAGCGATCCGTACCAGGCCTACCGTGATGCCTTCTTCGACCGCAGCTACGATGACTACGCCGCAACCGTCGCGCCCAAGTGGCTGACGGCGAACGATGCAGCCGGTGATTTCGTGCGCGAACATTTCGCCATGCCCGGTGCCGATGCGGCGGTGGACAAGGCATTGCGCCTGGACAGCACGGTGATGCTGGTCGACGACCCGGTCAAGCGGGTCGACAACATGACCATGGCCTGGGGCCTGGAAGCGCGTACGCCGTTTCTGGACTACCGCCTGGTCGAGCTCTCGGCGAGGATTCCCGGCAAGTTCAAGCTGCCTGACGGCGGCAAGCAAGTGCTCAAGGAAGCGGCGCGGCTGGTGATTCCCAGTGAGGTCATCGACCGCAAGAAAGGGTATTTCCCCGTGCCCGGTCTGAAGCATCTGGAAGGCGATACGCTGAACTGGGTCAGAGACCTGCTGCTGGACCCCAGCCAGGACCGCGGCTTGTTCAACCCTAACATGCTCGACCGCCTGCTGACCGACCCGCAAGGTCAGCTGACCCCGCTGCGCGGCTCCAAGCTGTGGCAGTTGGCGGTGTTGAATCTGTGGCTCAGCGAACAAGGACTCTGATCGATGAAAGCTCACGCCACGGCCTTCAATCAGCGCCTGATGCGCGGCCAGTCGCCGTCGTACGAGCGGCTGCAGGCGCGCTTTGCCGAAGACGGCAACAGCGACGAATTGCAACAGCGCCCGCTGCATTGCGGCTGGGGACGGCTGCTCGTCGGCCATACTTATCCGGACCCCGAAGCACTGGCTGCCGAACTGCTCAACGAGCAGCAGGGCGAACGCGACATTGCCCTGTACGTGGCCGCGCCCCAGCAGGTGTTGGCCCAAGCACCGCAGCAGCTGTTTCTCGATCCGTCCGACACGCTGCGTCTGTGGTTCAGTGATTATCGGCCGGCACAACGCGTGTTCCGGGGGTTCCGCATTCGCCGGGCGCAAACCGAAGGCGACTGGCAGGCCATCAACCAGCTGTACCTCAAGCGCAAGATGTTGCCTATCGATCAAAGCCTGCTGACACCCCGCCACCAGGGCGGCCCGGTGTACTGGCTGGCCGAAGACGAAGACACCGGCCATGTGATCGGCAGCGTCATGGGGCTCAACCACGCCAAGGCCTTTCGCGATCCGGAAAAAGGCAGCAGCCTGTGGTGCCTGGCGGTCGATCCGCGTTGCACGCGTCCGGGCGTGGGCGAAGTGCTGGTTCGGCATCTCGTCGAGCACTTCATGAGCCGCGGTCTGGCCTACCTGGACCTGTCGGTCATGCATGACAACCGTCTGGCCAAGAATCTCTACGCCAAGCTGGGCTTTCGCAACCTGCCCACCTTCGCCATCAAGCGCAAGAACGGCATCAACCAGAAGTTGTTCCTGGGCCCCGGCCCCCAGGCCGACCTGAACCCCTATGCGCGGATCATCGTCGACGAAGCGTTCCGTCGTGGCATCGACGTGCAGGTGGACGATGCCGAAGCCGGCCTTTTCACCCTGATCCATGGGGGTCGGCGGATCCGCTGCCGCGAGTCGTTGTGCGACCTGACCAGCTCGGTGAGCATGACCCTGTGCCAGGACAAGAGCCTGACCCACAAGGTGCTGCGGGCTGCTGACCTGAGCCTGCCGTCGCAGCAGCTCGCGGGCAGCGCCGACGACAACCAGGATTTTCTCGACGAACATGGTCGCGTGGTGGTCAAGCCGCTGGACGGTGAACAGGGCAACGGCGTGGCCGTTGACCTGAGTACGCTGGAGGAGGTGCAGGAGGCCATCGAGCACGCGCGTCAGTTCGACAGCCGAGTTCTGCTGGAAAGTTTCCATGAGGGCGTCGACCTGCGCATCGTGGTCATCGGCTACGAAGTGGTCGCAGCGGCCATCCGCCGTCCCGCGCAGATCATCGGTGACGGGCATACCAACATTGGCACCCTGATCGAGGTGCAGAGTCGCCGTCGCCAGGCCGCCACCGGGGGCGAAAGCCGCATCCCGATGGACCAGGAAACCCTGCGTACCGTACAGGCTGCCGGTTTCAACATGGACAGCATCCTGCCCAGCGGCCAGCAGCTGACGGTGCGCAAGACCGCCAACCTTCATACCGGTGGGCACCTGGAAGACGTGACGCAGATTCTCCATCCGGTGCTGGTCGACGCAGCGGTGCGCGCAGCCCGCGCACTGGACATCCCGGTGGTGGGTCTGGACCTGCTGGTGCCGGCTGCGGACCAGCCGGAGTACGTGTTCATCGAAGCCAACGAGCGGGTAGGACTGGCCAACCACGAACCGCAACCCACGGCAGAGCGCTTCGTCGATCTGCTGTTTCCCCATAGCCGCCCGATGTAGCGGCCGTGCATGGTGCCTGCCGGGTCAACCGTGCAGGCACCTCGCCCCTGTTTTACCGGGCCCGTGACACCCTCGCCGTCACCTCTATCCACCTCAGGAGTTTCCATGACTTCCAAAATTCCCGAACCGGATATCCAGTATCTGCAGAAAGTGCTGTTGGAAATGCTCGCCATTCCCAGCCCTACCGGGTTCACCGATACCATCGTGCGCTATGTGGCCGAGCGTCTCGAAGAACTGGGCATTCCGTTCGAAATGACCCGCCGCGGCACCATTCGCGCCACGCTCAAAGGCAAGCAGAATTCGCCGGACCGCGCCGTGTCCGCCCACCTGGACACCATCGGCGCCAGCGTGCGTGCCGTGCAGGACAACGGGCGCCTCTCGCTGGCCCCGGTGGGCTGCTGGTCGAGCCGTTTCGCCGAGGGCAGCCGGGTCAGTGTATTCACCGACAACGGAGTGATCCGCGGCAGCGTGCTGCCACTGATGGCCTCCGGGCATGCCTTCAATACCGCCATCGACCAGATGCCGGTGAGCTGGGATCACGTCGAACTGCGTCTGGATGCCTATTGCGCGACCCGCGCCGATTGCGAGTCGCTGGGCGTCAATATCGGCGACTACGTGGCGTTCGATCCATTGCCCGAGTTCACTGACAGCGGCCACATCAGCGCCCGCCATCTGGATGACAAGGCGGGTGTTGCGGCGCTGCTGGCATCGCTCAAGGCGATCGTCGAAAGCGACTACGAGCCCCTGATCGACTGTCACCCGCTGTTCACCATCACCGAGGAAACCGGCTCCGGTGCGGCAGCTGCCTTGCCTTGGGACGTCAGCGAGTTCGTCGGCATCGACATCGCGCCGGTCGCCCCGGGCCAGCAGTCGAGCGAGCATGCCGTCAGCGTGGCCATGATGGACTCCGGTGGTCCCTACGACTATCACCTGTCGCGGCACCTGTTGCGCCTGGCCGATGAAAACGAATTGCCCGTGCGGCGCGACTTGTTTCGCTACTACTTCAGCGACGCCCATTCCGCCGTCACCGCTGGCCATGACATCCGTACGGCACTGTTGGCGTTTGGCTGCGATGCCACCCACGGCTACGAACGCACCCACATCGACAGCCTGAGTGCGCTCAGCCGGATTCTCACGGCCTACATGCTCAGCCCGCCAGTGTTCGCCAGCGATGCCAAGCCCAACACCGGCTCGCTCGAGCGCTTCAGCCATCAACTGGAGCACGATGCGCAGATGGAGTCGGACACTCGCGTGCCCGCGGTTGAAGACGTACTGGGGCAGAAAACCAGTAGCTGAGAAGCCTGATGCGCTCGTCAATGCCCGCACCACCCTGCCCTTGCCGTCAGGCTTCGGACACCGGGGTGCGCGGCACTGTTACACTGCGCGCCTACCCTGCGAGCACCTGACATGCTGATTCCCTACGACCATCTCGAAGCCGACACCCTGACCCGCCTGATCGAAGACTTCGTGACTCGGGACGGGACCGACAACGGCGACGAAACGCCGCTGCAGACCCGGGTCGAACGCGTGCGTCATGCGCTGGGCAAGAAACAGGCGTTCATCGTGTTCGACCCGGAAAGCCAGCAGTGCACGCTCATGCTCAAGCACGACATAGCGCCCGAGCTGTTCGACTGAGACTTACACTACAGGCACCTGCTTGGCGTGTTTGCCGTGTTTCTCCTGGATTCGTCGATAGACCTCGGCACGGTGCACCTCCACGTCCTTGGGTGCCTGGATGCCGAAGCGCACGGTGTTGCCGCGCACGTCCAATACCTTGATCCAAACGTCATCTCCGATGGAGATGAGTTCGCCCACATGTCGCGTCAATACCAGCATGGCTTTGTTCCCTCAAATGAATGCTTGTTGAGGGTGGACCCTGTTTTCGCGCACCACAAGGCAATCAGGGCAATACAGTTTAAGCCTACGAAAGTTAGTAAATTCCCTGTCAGATATTTCGTACTTACTCGCACTTACAAGGGACATGGAGTAGAAAGTTGTACCCTTCCATACACTTTCAATCGTCTTGTAAGGATATTTATACACTTTCAAACCTTGGGCAGGCTTAAGCCTGTTGCAATCTCGGCCCCCAGAGGATAAGGCTCGCACCCAAGACACAAAGCAGAGCGCCCATCCAGTCGAACATCTGCGGGCGCACCCTTTCGACCACTGCCAACCACCCCAGCGACGCAACGATGTAGAGGCCGCCGTAGGCCGCATAGGCACGTCCGGCATAGGCTGCTTCGACCCGGGTAAGCACCAGCGCGAAACAGGTCAGGCTCAACAGCCCGGCCACCGCCCACCACGCGCTTTTATCCAGCCGCAGCCAGAGGTAAAAGGCGTAGCAGCCGGCGATCTCGAAAAGCGCGGCCAGTAGAAACCAGCAATAGTTGAGCATCTGAGGCATCCAGCTAAATATCAGAGCGCCAGCATACGACAGCGCATCCATCGCAGAAACATTTTTTAATCTTTGGGACTTTTTATGACGCGCCACAGTCCGACCTATTAAGCAGTCGAGCGCTGCGTGGCTTTACTGACGAATATTCTCACTGTCCACATAAGGAAATCGCCATGGGCACCATACTGATCATCGTTCTGATTCTGCTGTTGATTGGCGGATTGCCAGTATTCCCGCACTCCAGAAGTTGGGGCTACGGTCCGTCGGGTATCATCGGTACCGTACTGATCATCCTGCTGATTCTGGTATTGCTCGGCAAGATATAGCCTTGCAGGTGTGCAGGCCTTCTGGGGCAGCGCGCCAGGAATGAAAAATCCGATGCCCTTGCGGGCATCGGATTTTTTTTGCGTTGCAATGGGTGCGGGTATCAGTGCGAGACTGCGCCGCTGGAACCCAGACCGGTCTGCGAGCGTACGAACTGCGGGTAGAACAGTGCGCGCTCTTCGTCGGCGGCTGCCGACTTGTCGGTGATCGAGAAGAACCAGATACCCACGAAGGCGATCGCCATCGAGAACAACGCTGGGTACTCGTACGGGTAGATCGGCTTGTCGTGGTGCAGGATCTGCACCCAGATGGTCGGGCCGAGGATCATCAGCGTCACCGCGCTGATCAAGCCCATCCAACCACCGATCATGGCGCCACGGGTGGTCAGCTTCTTCCAGTACATGGAGAGCAGCAGCACCGGGAAGTTGCAGCTGGCCGCGATCGAGAACGCCAGGCCCACCATGAAGGCGATGTTCTGGCTTTCGAACGCGATACCCAGGCCAATCGCCAGGACACCGAGGCAGACAGTGGTGATCTTGGAGACGCGGATCTCGTCCTTGTCGTTGGTCTTGCCCTTCTTGATGACGCTGGCATACAGGTCGTGGGACACCGCCGAAGCACCGGCCAGGGTCAGGCCGGCAACGACCGCCAGAATGGTGGCGAACGCTACGGCCGAAATGAAGCCCAGGAAGATGCTGCCACCCACGGCATCGGCCAGGTGGACCGCAGCCATGTTGTTACCGCCGAGCAAGGCGCCAGCGGCATCCTTGAACGCCGGATTGGTGCTGACCAGCAGGATCGCGCCGAAACCGATGATGAAGGTGAGGATGTAGAAGTAGCCGATGAAACCGGTCGCGTACAGCACCGACTTGCGGGCTTCCTTGGCATCGGACACGGTGAAGAAGCGCATGAGGATGTGCGGCAGGCCGGCAGTACCGAACATCAACGCCAGGCCCAGCGAGAACGCCGAGATCGGATCCTTCACCAGCCCGCCGGGGCTCATGATGGCCTCACCCTTGGCGTGTACCCTGACCGCTTCGGAGAACAGCATGTTGAAGTCGAAGTTGACATGCTTCATCACCATCAGGGCCATGAAGGACGCACCGGACAACAGCAGTACCGCCTTGATGATCTGCACCCAGGTGGTCGCCAGCATGCCGCCGAACAGTACGTACAGGCACATCAGGATGCCCACCAGAACCACCGCCACGGCATAGTCGAGGCCGAACAGCAGCTGGATCAGCTTGCCGGCACCGACCATCTGCGCGATCAGGTAGAACGCCACCACCACCAGCGAACCACAGGCTGACAGGGTGCGGATTTCCTTCTGCTTCAAACGATAGGACGCGACGTCGGCAAAGGTGTACTTGCCCAGGTTGCGCAAGCGCTCGGCGATCAGGAACAGGATGATCGGCCAGCCCACCAGGAAGCCGATGGAATAGATCAGGCCATCGTAGCCGGAGGTGAACACCAGCGCGGAAATGCCCAGGAAGGATGCCGCCGACATGTAGTCGCCAGCGATCGCCAGGCCGTTCTGGAAACCGGTGATCTTGCCGCCTGCCGCGTAGTAGTCCGCCGCCGACTTGTTGCGCTTGGAGGCCCAGTAGGTGATGCACAGCGTGGCACCCACGAACAGCACGAACATGACGATCGCCGAGACGTTGAGGGGCTGCTTCTGCACCGCGCCGGTCAGCGCCTCGGCAGCCATCACGCTTGGGGCCAGGGCGAGTGCGCCCATTGTTGCCAATAGACGCCGCATCATTGCTTGGCCTCCTGCAGGATCAGACGATTCAGGTCGTCGAACTCGCCGTTGGCGCGCTTGACGTAGATGGCGGTCAACACGAAGGCGGAAAGGATGAGGCCGACACCGATGGGTATGCCCCAGGTGATCGACGATCCCGGACTGAGCTTGGCGCCCAGAATGTGGGGGCCATAGGCGATCAACAGGATGAAGGCCGAATACAGTCCGAGCATGATCGCCGAAAGTATCCAGGCAAACTTCTCCCTCTTTCTCACCAGCTCCTTGAAACGCGGGCTGTTTTGAATCGAGAGGTAAATGCTGTCGTTCATTGTTTTTGTCCTCGCAGCATAGATGGATAGAACGTATTCCACTTTAGGCTGCTCTGGGACGCACTCCAGACGACCTTAGTAGTAGATCGGGGCTCGCAGACGCAAAAAGGTCGCCCTGGGGCGACCTTTCATGGTTCAACGTAGGAGCGGTCAGTGGCCGCGAAGGCTGCACCGGGGTTGACCCGATATAACGCAGTGCCTGATTCGCGGCCGATGACCGCTCCTACAGGGAGGGGTTACTTGGCGGTCCACTCGGCCACACGGTCCGGGTGCTTGGCGACCCAGTCCTTGGCGGCAGCGTCAGGCTTGGCGCCGTCCTGGATGGCCAGCATCACTTCGCCGATCTCGTCCTTGGACGACCACTGGAATTTCTTCAGGAAGGCTGCGACCTCTGGCGCCTTCTTGTCCAGACCCTTGCTGCCGATGCTGTTGACGGTTTCCGCCGCGCCGTAAACGCCCTTCGGATCTTCCAGGAAGCGCAGTTTCCACTTGGCGAACATCCAGTGCGGAACCCAGCCGGTCACGGCAATGGACTGCTGGGCGTTTTCGGCGCGCGTCAGTTCCGCAATCATGCCTGCACCCGAACTGGCCTGCAGCTTGTAGCCGGACAGACCGTAATCCTTGATCGCCTGTTCGGTCTTGAGCATGACGCCGGCGCCGGCGTCGATACCGACGATGCGGTTCTTGAAGGTGTCGTCGGTCTTGAGGTCTTCGATGCTCTTGGCCTTGACGTATTCGGGCACGATCAGGCCGATCTTGGCATCCTTGAAGTTGGGGCCGTAGTCGACCACCTTGTCCTGGTTCTTGCTCCAGTACTCGCCATGGGTCACCGGCAGCCAGGCCGACAGCATCGCATCGAGTTTGCCGGTGGCCACGCCCTGCCACATGATGCCGGTGGCAACCGCCTGCAGCTTCACGTCATAGCCCAGCTTCTGCTTGATGACTTCGGCGGCGACATGGGTGGTGGCGACGCTGTCCGACCAACCATCGACGTAGCCGATGGTGACTTCCTTGGCGGCAGCACTGGCCCAGCTGCAGCCCATGGCCAGAACCAGAGCAGCACTGGCTCCGAGAACTTTCTTCATGCTCATTCTGCTTCCCCGATAAGGCTGCGCGCGACGAATGCCGCACGGCAAATGTTGGCGTACTGATCATCGACTTCACGCGCCGATGATCATGCTCCACCTACGACCTTGAACCGTCGAGAAACGACATGGCCGGCCTTGCGGTCCGGCCGGGGGAACTCAGCTGCGCATGCCGCGGCCGCTGACCAGCAGCTTCACGCAGGCGAAGTACAGCACCACCGTGGCCACCAGCATGAACGCCACCGCTACGCCGATGCTGATATCCGAAACGCCGAGGATACCGTAACGGAAAGCGTTGACCATGTGCAGCACCGGGTTGGCCAGCGACACCGTCTGCCAGAACGGCGGCAGCAGGCTGATGGAATAGAACACCCCGCCCAGGTAGGTCAACGGCGTGAGCACGAAGGTCGGCACGATGGAGATGTCATCGAAGTTGCGCGCGAACACCGCATTGATGAAGCCGAGCATGGAGAAAATCGTGGCCGTCAGCAGCACCACCAGCACGGTGATACCCAAGTGATGCACCTGCAGATCGGTGAAGAACAGCGACAGCACGGTGACGATGATCCCCACCATCAGGCCGCGCAGCACACCGCCCGCCACATAGCCCACCAGAATGGTGTGCGGCGACAGCGGTGACACCATTAGCTCCTCGATGGAGCGCTGGAACTTGGCGCCGAAGAAGCTGGAAACCACGTTGCCGTAGGAGTTGGTGATCACCGACATCATGATCAGCCCCGGCACGATGTACTCCATGTAGCTGAAGCCACCCATGCCACCGATCTGCTTGCCGATCAGGTTGCCGAAGATGACGAAGTACAGCACCATCGTGATGGCCGGGGGCAGCAGCGTCTGCGGCCAGATCCGCGTGAAGCGGCGCACTTCGCGGTAGATGATGGTCTGCAGGGCGACCATATTGGCCTGGAATTCGGAACTCATACCGCAACCTTCCTCAGATTCTTTTCCACCAGGGACACGAACAGCTCCTCCAGGCGATTGGTCTTGTTGCGCAGGCTCAGCACCGGAATGTTCAGCAATGCCAACTGGCCGAACAGCGAGGTGATGCCGATCTCCTTGTCGACCTGCACTTCCAGGGTCTGCGGATTGACCAGCGTGCAGGGGTAGCCTTGCAACTGCGGCGCAGCGTTGAGCGGCTGCCCCAGATCGAGCAGGAAGGTCTCCACGTGCAGGGTGCCGAGCAGATCGCGCATGCTGGTGTTCTGGACGATGGTGCCGTGGTCGATGATGCCGATGTTGCGGCACAGCTGTTCGGCTTCTTCCAGGTAATGAGTGGTGAGGATGATGGTGATGCCTTTCTCATTGAGCTCGGTGAGAAAGCTCCACATCGAGCGGCGCAGTTCGATGTCCACGCCTGCGGTGGGCTCGTCGAGGATCAGCAGGCGCGGCTCGTGGATCAGCGCCCGCGCGATCATCAGGCGGCGCTTCATGCCACCGGACAACGATCGCGACGGCGTATCGCGCTTGTCCCATAGCCCCAGTTGGGTCAGGTACTGCTCGGCGCGCTCCTTGGCGACCTTGGCTGGAATGCCGTAGTAGCCCGCCTGCGTCACGACGATGTCGAAGGTCTTCTCGAACTGGTTGAAGTTGAACTCCTGGGGCACCACGCCGATGCTGCGCTTGAGCGCGGCCGGCTGGCGGTCCAGGTCGTTGCCGAAGATGTTGACCGTACCGCTGGTCTTGTTGACCAGGGTGGAAAGGATGCCGATGGTGGTCGATTTACCTGCGCCGTTGGGGCCCAGCAGTGCGAAGAAGTCGCCTTCCGCTACGTCGAGATCGATGCCACTGAGGGCCTGAAACCCGTTGCCGTAGGTTTTGGTCAACTGTCGAATGGACAGAGCAGAACTCATAAGGGGTCTATACGCCGTGTTGAGAATGGTGATGAAGTGAGGGCGACTGCGATGATTTGCAACCAGATGTGTGGGAACGGACGCCATGATGGGCGCCGTCTCCGCTGTCGTAAAGTGACCGTTGTCGATAGTGGACATCAGTCTCACGCGTGTCGCATCTGCCCATTGAGGTAGGGCCACAACCGCAGGCGAACGTTCCGGGCAACTGCCCACCGCCATGCGCTGTGCGAACTCCCCTACCCCGCAACGGTCACTATCCAGGCAAGACCTGGATCTGTCCCACACCGAAGCTACGTGCCTGGCCACCGTTTTTTCCGTGTGCCGTCGTTTCCTCGACGGCGTCCGCAGGTGGTTCGTCCCACCTGGCTTTCACGGAGAAAACACTATGCTGTTGTTGTGGATCGTCGCCCTTGTGGTCGGCATCGCCTGGCTGGCTCACCGCCGCATTCCCGCGTTGCCTGCCATGGGCATCGTCGCCGTCTTCCTGCTGGTGATGGGCGCGGCCAGTCGCGCGCCGGGCTGGCTGCTGGCGGTGTTCTGGCTGCTGCTGATTGCCAGCGCCCTGCCCCTGCTGCTGCCAGAGGCGCGCCGCAAGTGGTTCACCGCGCCGTTGTTCCGCTGGTTCAAAAAGACCCTGCCGCCGATGTCCGACACCGAGCGCGACGCCATCGACGCTGGTACGGTCTGGTGGGATGGCGAATTGTTCAGCGGCCGACCTGACTGGAATACGTTGCTGGCCTACCCCAAGGTCCAGCTGAGTGCAGAAGAACAGGCGTTCATCGACGGCCCGACCGAGCAGCTCTGCGCCATGGTCAGTGACTGGCAGATTGGCCAGGACATGGACCTTCCGCCAGCGGCCTGGACCCATATCAAAGAACACGGCTTTTTCGCCCTGATCATCCCCAAGGAATATGGCGGTAAAGGCTTTTCGGCTTATGCCCACTCCCAGGTGGCGATGAAACTGGCCACCCGCAGCGGCGACCTGGCCTCCACGGTCATGGTGCCGAATTCCCTGGGCCCTGCCGAACTGCTGCTGCACTACGGCACGGACGAGCAACGCAACTACTACCTGCCGCGCCTGGCCCGTGGCGACGACATCCCCTGCTTCGCCCTGACCGGGCCCCTGGCCGGTTCGGATGCGGGGGCAATGCCCGACGTCGGCGTCATCTGCAAAGGCCAGTGGCAAGGCGAAGAAGTCATCGGCATCCGCCTGACCTGGGAAAAGCGCTACATCACCCTTGGCCCCATCGCCACATTGCTCGGCTTGGCCTTCAAGGCCCACGACCCGGAGCACCTGCTGGGTGACAAGGAAAACCTGGGCATCAGCCTGGCGCTGATACCGACCGATACGCCCGGCGTCGAGATCGGTCGTCGCCATTTGCCGCTGGGCGCCGCGTTCATGAACGGGCCGAACTCGGGCAAGGACGTATTCATCCCCCTCGACTACCTGATCGGCGGCCAACCCATGCTGGGCAAGGGCTGGATGATGCTCATGAACTGCTTGTCGGTGGGCCGTTCGATCTCGTTGCCAGCGGTCGGCACCGGGGCGGCCAAGTACACCAGCCTGGTGACCGGTCAGTACGCCCAGGTGCGCGAGCAGTTCAACGTACCGCTGGCGGCCTTCGAAGGCATTCAGGAATCTCTGGCGCGCATCGGTGGTAACGCCTGGCTGATGGACAGCGCGCGTATGTTGACTGCCAACGCCGTGGACCTGGGAGAAAAGCCCTCGGTGCTGTCGGCCATTCTCAAGTACCACCTCACCGAGCGCGGACGCGACTGCATCACCCACGCCATGGACGTCCACGGTGGCAAAGGCATCATCATGGGGCCCAACAACTACCTGGGTCGCAACTGGCAGGGCGCACCGATCTTCATCACCGTGGAGGGCGCGAACATTCTCTCGCGCAACCTGATGATCTTCGGTCAGGGCGCCATCCGCTGCCATCCGTTCGTGCTCAAGGAAATGGCCCTGGCCGCACGCGAAGACCAGAGCCAAGCGCTGCTGGAATTCGATGCCCTGCTGCTCAAGCACATCGGTTTTGCGGTGAGCAACGCGGCCAGCACCTTCATTCTCAACCTGGGGTTCGGGCATTTCGAACAGGCGCCGGGTGACCGCCTGGCCCAAGGGTATTTCCGGGCTCTGAACCGGCAGGCTGCCGCCTTTGCCCTGCTGGCCGATCTGAGCATGATGCTGCTTGGTGGCGAATTGAAACGTCGCGAACGCCTCTCGGCGCGGCTGGGCGATGTGCTCAGCTACCTGTACCTGAGTTCGGCGGCGCTCAAGCGTTATCACGACCAGAACTCGCCCGAATACCTGGAGCCACTGCTGCGCTGGGCCATGGAAGAAAGTCTGGGCAAGGCCGAACATGCCCTGGACGCGATCCTCAAGAACTTCCCCAGCAAACTGCTCGGTTGCCTGTTGCGCGGCGTGGTGTTCCCGTTCGGTCGCCGTCACACCGGTCCGTCCGACAAGCTGGAAGCCGAAGTGGCGGCGATCACCGGTCGCCACAAGGGCGACCCGGCACTGGAAGAGCTGCTGGCCGGCTGTTACCGCCCACAAGGCGCGGATGATCCGGTCGGCGCCCTCCAGGTTGCCTTCGACCTGCTGCGTGACAGCCAGCCGTTGCACAAGAAGCTGCAACAGGCCCACAAGGCGCGTCAGTTCAGCGCCACGCCCGGGCAATCGCTGATCGATGCGGCGCTCGAGGCTGGCGTCCTGCAACCGGGCGAGGCGCAGACGCTGCATCAGGCCGAAGCGGCGCGACGCAAGGTGATCGACGTCGACGACTTCAGCAAGGATGAACTGCTGCCCACTGCCGGCAAGGTCCGCTGAGGATCTGCAATAAGACAGCGGGCGCGTGGAGCTTTATACTCCCGCGCCCGTTTCGCTCTAGAGGACCCCACCATGGCCACTGCCCATCTCGAACACCACCTCGTCCTGCTGGACCACTTGCGCGGCATCCTCGTGGCGCTGGGCGAGGCGGAGCAGGTACCCGAGGAAAGCCACGCGTTGTTCCTCGAACGCTTCGATGAACTGCGCGCGCAGCTGCCGGTCGACCCCGTGGAAAGCCAGTACCTGGGCCAGGACATCCTGTGTCAGGTGATCACCCGCTACCCGCAGATCGCCCACTTGGTGCCACGTGACCTGCTGTGGTTCTTCGCCGGTGACTGCCTGCACTACATGCCCGACGAAGAGATCGAGCTGTATCAAGCACTGGAAGAACGCCGCTTCGAGGCCGAGGAGAACGACGAGCCGTTCGATTGGAATCAGGAGAAGCAATTGATGGCTATGTCGGGTCCGCAAAGCCATCATTGACCGTGCTTCACTTCGCCGTCGCAATGACGGCGAAGTGCTGTCTGCATAAGCTGATAACCAAACGCCATTACCCTCCCCCCTGTCGTTCTTCTATAGTCGCCTCACCGGATCACCGGGCATGCCCCTCCCTGTTCTCTTCGAGCCGACCGCACCCAGCGGATGCGTCGAAGACGAGACTCACATCATGTCCACCCTCTTCACCCCACGACACCTGCTCGCCGCAAGCCTCAGCGTTGCGCTCGGTTTGTCCTTCAGCGTCGCGGCCCACGCCGAAACGCAGCTGCGCATCGGCTACCAGAAATCGTCAACCCTGATGGTGCTGCTCAAGCAGCAAGGCACGTTGGAGAAACAACTGGCCGATCAAGGCGTGCGCGTCAGCTGGCATGAATTCGCCAGTGGTCAACCGCTGCTCGAAGCGCTCAACGTCGGCAACGTCGACCTGTCCGCCGACGTCGCCGATACGGTGCCGGTGTTCGCTCAGGCCGCCGGCGGCAAGCTCACCTACTACGCGTCCGAATCGGCCTCGCCGCAGGCTCAGGCGATCCTGGTTCGGCAGGACTCGCCGCTGAAGACACTGACCGATCTGAAGGGCCACACCGTGGCAGTCACCAAGGCGGCGGGCGCCCATTACCTGCTGCTGGCCGCCTTGCGCAAAGCCGATCTGAAATTCACCGACATTCAGCCCGCCTACCTGACCATCGCCGACGGCCGAGCGGCCTTCGAAAACCAGAAAGTGGATGCCTGGGTGGCGTGGGAACCCTTCCTCAGCGCCGCGCAGCAGCACCAACCCACACGCGTGCTGGCCGGCAGCGAAGGCCTGGCGGCGTACAAGCGTTATTACCTGGCCGGCACGCCTTACGCCCAGGCCAACCCAGCCATTCTGAAGACGGTATTCGACGATTTGGCGGAGACCGGCAAATGGGTCAAGTCGCACCCTGCCGAGGCGGCCGCGATACTGGGTCCATTGTGGGGCAACCTGGACCCGGTCGTGGTACAGCAAGCCAACGCCCGTCGCAGCTACTACGTACAGCCGGTCACCCGCGAGGGGCTGGCCGAGCAGCAGAAGATCGCCGACGCCTTTTACGACGAGAAGCTGATTCCCAAGCGGATCGACGCGGTGAACGTGGAGGTATGGGCGCCGGGCCAGTAGTCTATCGGCTTGGGCTTGGGCTTGGCATCAACTGTGCGGCGCCTTGTCTGGCGCCGTCGCGGGGCGGCTCCCGGAAACCTTGCTCTCGATCACGCCGCAGACAAGTGTTCATAGAGGATGACCGCGCCGACCAGCATCAGCACGATGCCACCGATGATTTCCGCGCGTTTGCCGACGACGACGCCCAGTACCCGACCCAGCATGACGCCGATCGTGACCATGACGGTGGTCGCTACGCCGATGGCGGCTGCTGCGATCCAGATGTTCACGTTGACGAAGGCCAGACCTACGCCGACCGCCAGAGCATCAATGCTGGTGGCGAAAGCGGTGACGGCCAGAATGACAAAGGAATGCTGTTGCGGCTTGTCCTCTTCCGGGGCTTCAGCTTTGACGCCGTTGTAGATCATGTGCAGCCCGAGTGCCACCAACAGCACGAAGGCAATCCAGTGATCGAAGTCCTGAACATATGAAGTGGCCGCCTGACCGATGAACCACCCTATCAATGGGGTGATGGTTTCGATCACGCCGAAGATGATACCGGTGCGAAGTGCCTCGGCCAGGCGCGGCTTGTGGAGGCTGGCGCCTTTGCCGATGGCGGCTGCGAAGGCATCGGTGGACATGGCCAAGGCGACGAAAATGATGGAAATGAGGTTCACGGTCGAGCATCCAGCCGGGCTATGAGTCAACGACGCAACCACACGCCCGGCTTTAGGCATGGATGCATCGTTGGTCTCACCAACCCGAAGGTGTTCGTGCCACGGCAGACGGCCGAGAATGTTGACACGAACGCTCTGAACCGAGGTCAAGAGCAGGCTACTCCCCAACAAGGGACGCCACTGTAAGCAGTCGCACATGAAAATTTCGTGAGCGCAACCATGGGTGTCAGGGCAACAGCGCCTGCCGCCCAATGGCAACCAGTGCACTGTCATCCTGGGGCGTATGAATGCGTGCGCAGAGCACGTTGCGGTAGTGCCGCTCCAGCGCGTTGCGGCGGTCCAGCGCGGGGTTGCCGCCGGCTTCGATGGCCAGCGTCACGGCGCGGATGGCCTGGTTGCAGACCAGGTACTTGATGGCCGGCCAGCGTTCGGCGGGCAGGCGGCCTTCGGCGGACGATTGCAGCAGGGCCTGGTTGGCCAGCAGCAGGCTGTCGATCTCGCCGACCCGCTCCTGAAAGCGCGGCAACGTCGCCAGGGCGGCGCCGAGGTTGGCCGGCACACGATGCTGCAACCAGTCAATGAACGAGTCCCGCGCGGCCTGGGCGACGCCGTCGTAGACGCTGGACATCAGCACCGCCATCCAGCGCAGGCCTTCGGCATCGAGCTCCGGCTGCGGTGCGCTGGCAGGGCTTACGCTGACCGCCTGGTCGAGGGGCACCAGCACGTCGTCGAAGACCACGTCGTGGCTGCAGGTGGCGCGCATGCCCAGGTGGTCCCAAGTGTCTTCGATGCTGACGCCGGGCGTGTCCCTGCGCACCAGCCAGGAGCCGACCAGCGGGTCATCGTCGTCACTGCGCGCCCACACCAGCAGCCAGGTCAGGCCATGGCTGCCCGTGGAGTAGATCTTGCGCCCACTGAGTCGCCAGCCCTCGGTGGTCCGTCGCGCCACGGTGTTGGGCAAACCGCCGCGCGCCGGGGTGCCGAGTTCGGGCTCGACCCGCAGGGAATTGATCAATGCTCCGGTTTCCACGGCCTCCAGAGCCAGGCGCTGCTGCCAGGCCTTGGGCCAGCGCTCGCTTTGATGCAGACGAGCCTGCTGCAGATACTGCATGACCAGAATCAACGCCGTGGCCGGCTCGCCCTTGGCGACGGCCGCCACCACTTTCTGCGCCGTGGCCAGGTCGGCCCCACCGCCGCCATAGGCGGTGGGCACGGTCAGGGCGAGCAGGCCCAGGCTGTGCAGGTGCTCGATGTTGTCATGGGGAAACTCACCGCTGCGGTCGTAACGCTCGGCATGCAGGGCCATTCGCTGAGTCAGCGCGGCAAGGGCGGTGGGGTCGAGTGGGGTCATGGAAAAACTCTGTCGCGCCGTTGCAGAACGGCAGGCCGGCGGCCTCGCGACTGACCGCCGCGAGGCCGTTGATTTGCGCCCATCTAACCATTCGTCCTGACATGAGTAAAATTCAATTTAGTCATATCCTAATATGCGAAACACGAGCGATGACTGCCCTCAGTCCGTGTTCATGCCGTGGGCCACGGTTTCCCCGAACACGCGAATCGCACCCTGCAGATTGCCGACGAAGGCGGCGTGCACCAGCCACAGGTCGACCATGGGTTTGAAATCCGAGATCTGCAGCACCTGCAGTTGATCGCGGTGTCGGCTGTGCTGCAACAGCGGTGCCGGGACCAGCCCCAGGCCCATGCCACTGGCCGCCAGACCCAGCTGCAGGTCGGTACCGAAAATCTCCAGATTGAGTTTCAGGCTCAGGCCCTGTTCGGCCAAGGCGTGCGAAAGGCCGGCGCGGAAGCCGCAGCCGTCGGGGTTCAAAACCCATCCGGTACTCTGGCAATCGGCGAGCTTGCACCGTTTGCCGAGGTCCAGGCCCTTGGCGCCGACCACCAGCAGCGGCATGCGCGCCAGGGAATGCCCCACCACGCCCTCGGGAAACACCTTGCCGGCCGGGAACAGCGCCGCAGCGGCGTCCAGCTCCCGGTGCTGGATACGCTGGACCAACTGGCCGCCCCACCCGTGTGCGACCTGCACCTGCAGATCCGCGAAGCGCTGCTTCAAGGCTTGCAGGGCATCGAGCAGGACCGCGTCGCCCACGGTCTGCGGCACGCCGAGGCGCAGGGTGCCGGAAGGCGCTGCATCTTCGGCCACCAACTCATGCAACGAATCGATCTCGCGCATCACGCCCTGGCAGCGTTCGTACACACGCAGGCCGATGGCCGTGGGTTTCATGGGCTTTGTGTGGCGATCGAGCAGGATCGCTCCCAGTGACTCTTCGAGACTCTGCAGACGCCGGGTGATGGCGGACTGGGTCAATTGCAGGGATTCGGCGGCGACGCTCAACGATTGCAATCGCACCACCGCCAGAAACGCTTGGATGTCATCTATCTTCATTCGCTTTTCGCATATTAGCTTATGAACAAATTGAATTTCGGGAAGCTTATCCCCTTTGCTAGGGTAATAACGAATCTGTTCGAGGGCTACTGAAATGACTCATCCCCTGCGCTATGACCGTTTTCGCCAGTTCGTCGGCGACCTGGCCGAGCTGCTCGAGCGCACGTCCAGCGAGCCCAAGGTGCTGGAGCACGGCGCGCTGTTGCTGCAACGACTGGTCAGCCATGACGACTGGCTGCCGGAAATCGCTGCGCAGCCGGATCCGCAACGCTACCAGCAATTCCTGCTGCACGCCGATGCGCGCCAGCGCTTTTCCGTGGTGAGCTTCATCTGGGGCCCTGGGCAACGGACACCGATTCATGACCATCGCGTGTGGGGCCTGATCGGCATGTTGCGCGGCGCCGAATTCTCCCAAGGCTTCAGCCGCACGATCGATGGCCGCCTGGCACCCGACGGTGCGCCTGTGCGTCTGGGTCCGGGGCAGGTCGAGGCGGTCTCGCCCAGCGTCGGCGATATCCACCAGGTCAGCAATGCCTTCGACGACCGTGTCTCCATCAGCATCCATGTCTACGGCGCCAACATCGGCGCCGTGCAGCGCGCCGTGTACAGCGAGAGCGGCGAAGAGAAACCCTTCATTTCCGGCTATTCCAATGCCGGTATCCCCAATTTCTGGGACCTGTCCAAAGAGCCTGCGTCCACCGAAAGCTCGTTCAAAGAGAGATCGCCTGCATGACCAAGATTGCCGTACGCCCCTACTCCGCGATTCGCCAGGCACTGCTGGACAAGCAGGAACTGGCCTTGATCGATGTGCGCGAGGAAGCGCCCTTCGCCGAAGCGCATCCGTTGTTCGCCGCCAACATTCCCCTGTCGCGCCTGGAGCTGGACATCTACGCCCGCGTACCGCGCCGGGATACCGCGATCACCGTCTACGACGATGGCGAAGAACTTGCCCAATTGGCGGCGCAACGCTTGCAGGCGCTGGGTTATACCGATGTGGCCCTGCTGGAAAACGGTCTGGCTGGCTGGCGTGAGGCGGGTGGAGAATTGTTTCGCGACGTCAACGTGCCGAGCAAAGCGTACGGTGAACTGGTGGAAAGCCGTCGCCACACACCGTCGCTAGCGGCCGAAGAGGTCAAGGCGCTGCTCGACCGTCAGGCGGACGTGGTGGTGGTCGACGCGCGCCGTTTCGATGAATACCAGACCATGAGCATCCCCGGTGGCATCAGCGTGCCGGGCGCCGAACTGGTGCTGCGCATCCGCGAACTGGCGCCGAACCCGCAGACCCAGGTGATCGTGAACTGCGCCGGACGCACCCGCAGCATCATCGGCACCCAGTCACTGGTCAACGCCGGAATTCCCAACCCGGTGGCGGCGCTGCGCAACGGCACTATCGGCTGGACGCTGGCCGGTCAGGCCCTGGAGCACGGCCAGCAGCGTCGTTTCGGTGAAGTCGACGAACACACCCGTGCCGCAGCGGCGCAGTCGGCACGCGCAGTGGCCGACAAGGCCGGCGTGCAACGGGCGACGCTGGCGGCACTGGGCAACTGGCAGGCCGAACAGGGGCGCACCACCTATGTGTTCGACGTGCGCACCCCGGAAGAATACGCGACCGGGCACCTGCCTGCGGCTCGCTCCACGCCCGGCGGTCAGCTGGTGCAGGAAACCGATCACTTCGCCAGCGTGCGCGGCGCGCGCCTGGTGCTGGTCGACGACGACGGTGTGCGCGCCAACATGAGTGCGTCGTGGCTGGCCCAGATGGGCTGGGACGTGTTCGTGCTGGACGATGCGCAATCCAGCGACTTCACCGCCACGGGCGCCTGGCAGGCACCAGTGCCGCCCCTGCCCGAGGCTCCGACGGTCAGCCCGACCACACTCGCCCAGTGGCAGAGCGAGGGCGACACCCAGGTGTTCGATTTCACCACCAGTGCCAACCATGTGCAGCGCCACATCGCCGGCGCCCACTGGGCATTGCGCGCGCAACTGCCCCAGGCCCTGGAGAACGTGCCGGTGGCCAAGCGCTACGTGGTGACCTGTGGCAGCAGTCTGCTGGCGCGCTTCGCCGTGGCCGACCTGCAAGCCTTGACTGGCAAACCTGTCTTCCTCCTCGAAGGCGGCAATGCAGCCTGGGTGGCGGCAGGCCTGCCGGTGGAGCAAGGCGATCATCGTTTGGCGGTGCCTCGCAGCGATCGCTATCGCCGCCCCTACGAGGGCACCGACAACCCCCGCGAGGCCATGCAAGGCTATCTGGACTGGGAGTTCGGTCTGGTCGAGCAACTGGCCAAGGACGGCACCCACGGCTTCAAGGTGATCTGACCGCGCCACACCCCTTACCTCACTGGCAGCTCGGGACCTGATGAAACCGGACCGAGCGGCGATCGCGCCTCAGCGCCAGCGCCGCCGGTCTGTACGTTTTTCAGGAGAGACCCGAATGACTTCGTTGTCCGTTCTGCACGATTCCACGCCCACGCTGCGCCAGCGGGTCACGCCCCAGGAATGGGAGGTGCGCGTCAAGCTCGCGGCTGCCTATCGACTGGCCGCGCAATTGCGCTGGACCGACCATATCTACACGCACTTCTCGGCGCGGGTACCCGGCGATCAGGAGCACTTCCTGATCAACGCCTTCGGCCTGCTGTTCGATGAAATCACCGCATCCAACCTGGTCAAGGTCGACATCGACGGTGAACTGATCGACGACCCCCTGGGCCTGGGCATCAACCACGCCGGCTACGTGATCCACAGCGCCATTCACCGCGCGCGTCCCGACCTCAAGGCCGTGTTGCACACCCACACCCGCGACGGCGCCGCCGTGTCGGCGCAACGCAACGGCTTGCTGCCGCTGTCCCAGCACGCCCTGCTCTACTACAGTCGCGTGGCCTACCACGGCTATGAAGGCATTGCCCTGGACCTCGACGAACAGACGCGCCTGGTCAGCAACCTGGGCGACAGCAACATCCTCATCCTGCGCAACCATGGGCTGTTGACCGGTGGCGTCAGCGTGGAGCACGCCTTTCGCGAACTGCATGGCCTGGAGCGGGCCTGCAACATCCAGATCGCCGCCCAGGCTGGCGGCAATGCCGACCTGCTGCTGGCGCCGCAGGCGGCCATCGACAAGGTGCACCAGCAGTCCGCCAGTGCCGCCAGCGGCGACAACCCCAAGATCCAGCTGCACTGGGACGCCTTGATCCGTCAGCTGGACCGCGAGGGCCAAGACTATGCCACCTGAAATCGCCCTCCAGCCGGTTGCACAAGCACCCTTGCAGATGCTGGAAATCACCCCCAGTGCGCCCCGCCGCGGCGTGCGCGTGCCAGGCTTCGTGCTCAGGCTGCTGAGCCCGCTGGCGATCCTGGTGCTGTGGGAGCTGGCCTCCCGGGCCGGGCTGATTCCACCGCGCATCATTGCCGCGCCGTCGAGCATCGCGGTGACCTTCTGGTCCCTGACGGTCAGCGGCGAACTGCCCATGCACCTGTTGATCTCCCTGCAACGCGCGGTGTCGGGGCTGGCCATCGGGGTCGTCATCGGCACCGTCGCCGCCCTGTTCACCGGGCTGTCGCGGCGCGGCGAAGTGCTGCTCGACTCGCCCATGCAGATGCTGCGCACCGTGCCGTCACTGGCGCTGGTGCCGCTGTTCATTCTCTGGTTCGGCATCGGCGAATTCACCAAGGTCGCGCTCATCGTCATGGGCACCACCTTTCCGGTGTACCTGAACCTGTTCGCCGGTATCCGCAGCATCGACCCCAAGCTGATCGAAGCCGGCAATACCCTGGGGCTGAACCGTCGCGAGCTGGTCTGGCACGTGATATTGCCCGGCGCATTGCCGTCCTTCTTCGTCGGCCTGCGCTATTCCCTGGCAATCTCCTGGCTGGCGCTGGTGTTCGTCGAGCAGATCAACGCGACCTCCGGCATCGGCTTTCTGGCCAGCGACGCGCGCGACTTCATGCGCACCGACATCATCGTCATCTGCCTGCTGGTGTACAGCCTGCTGGGGTTGGTGATCGACGGCATCATCCGCGCCCTGGAGCACTACGCCCTGGCCTGGCGCCCCACCTTCGTGAAGAGCTGATTCCCATGACCGCACACACCGCGCTGCACCCCCAACCCGCCGTCAGCCTGCAGAACGTGGTGCGCCAGTTCGGCGCCAATCGTGTCATCGACGGCCTGGACCTGGACATCGCGCCCGGCGAGTTCGTTGCCCTGCTGGGCGCCAGCGGCTCGGGCAAGACCACCCTGCTGCGCTCGCTGGCCGGGCTCGATCCGATCGAAGGCGGCCGCCTGCTGGTGCCCGCGGCGCGCTCGGCAGTGTTTCAGGAACCGCGCCTGATGCCGTGGAAACGGGTGTGGAAGAACGTCACCCTCGGCGTGCGCGCCCCGCAGGCTCGCGAGCGTGCGGTCAAGGCCCTGACCGAAGTGGGCCTGGCGCATCGGCTGGATGCCTTTCCGGGCACCTTGTCCGGCGGGGAAGCCCAGCGCGTGGCACTGGCCCGCAGCCTGGTGCGCGAGCCTCGCCTGCTGTTGCTGGACGAACCCTTCGCGGCCCTCGACGCATTGACTCGTATCCGCATGCATCAACTGATCATCGACCTGTGGCGCGCCCATGGGCCGGCAGTGTTGCTCGTCACCCACGACGTGGAAGAAGCGATTCTGCTGGCCGATCGCATCATCGTGCTCAAGCAGGGACGCATCGCCGAGGCGCTGCCCATCGGCCTGGATCGCCCACGGGAAAAAGGTACCCCGGCCTTCAATGCCATTCGCCGTCGTCTGCTCGGACTGCTGGGCGTGGACGCCAGCCCGCCTCAGGTGGCCGATGGGCCCTTGCCGCTGGCGAGCAGACCACGAGCGCTCGCGACCTGAATCGGGGTGAGCCCTTCGCGGGCAGAGGGCTCGCCGCCCGCCCCGCTCCCACAAAGAACTCGCCGCCCGCCCCGCCCCCACAGGCACCACCAACCTCTGTGGGAGCGGGGCTCTGCCCGCGAATGGCCCCACCCCAAACCCAAGCCGATCACAGCACTACAAAGGACCCTCACCCATGCCCCACCCAACCCCCTCATCGGCTTCGAACCCACCCCAACGCCCCCGCCTGCTGGCGCTCGGCGTACTGCTCGCAACGCTTGTGGGCTGCTCACCCTCGGCCCCCGAGCAGGCCGACAAGACCCTGAAGATCGCCTTCTTCGGCGACAACACCACCCTGGTCAGCGTCGACCCGTTCCAGGTCTACTGGCTCGAACACCGCGTGCTGTTGCGCAACGTCGCCGAATCCCTGACCGATCAGGACCCCGACAGCGGCAAGATCATTCCCTGGCTGGCGAAAAGCTGGAACATCAGCGACGACGCCCTGAGCTACACCTTCCACCTGCGTGACGACGTCACCTTCAGCAACGGCGAGCGCTTCGATGCACACGCGGTCAAGACGGCGTTCGACAGCGACAAGGCCTTCGCTCAGGAACTGCCGGCCACCTTCGGTGCCACCTACCTGGCCGGCTACGACCACGCCGAAGTGCTGGACGACTTCACCATCAAACTGGTGCTGTCGCGACCCAACGCCGGCTTCCTCCAGGCGACGTCCACCACCAACCTGGCGATTCTCGCCCCGGCGTCCTACCAATTGACCGCCAAGCAGCGCTCTCTGGGCCAGATCATCGGCACCGGGCCTTTCGTGCTGGAGCACTACACACCGGAGAGCGGCGCCCGCCTGACCCGTCGTGCGGGCTACCACTGGGCGTCGGCGAACATGAAGAACAAGGCCGAGGCTCATCTCGATGCGGTGGACATCAGCTACATCGCCGAGGAAAGCGTACGCAATGGCCTGTTCCTGCAAGGCAAGGTCGATGTGCTGTGGCCGCGCAACCCCTTCTCGGAGGTTGACCTCAAGCTGTACCAGAGCAAGGGCGCGACCATCCAGAGCCGTGCCTTGCCGGGCCCGGCCCTGAACCTCTACCCCAACACCCGCAACGGCCGCGTGCTGGCCGACAAGAAGGTTCGTCAGGCACTGCTCAAGGCCATCGACCGCAAGAGCTACGCCAGCACCGTGTACAACGCCGATTTCCCGGTGGTGACCGGCGTCTACGACAGCACCACGCCGTACTTCAAGGCCCAGGGCGACAAGCTGGCCTACGATGCCGCCGGTGCCGCGCGCCTGCTCGACGAAGCAGGCTGGGCCCCGGCTGCCGACGGCTATCGGCACAAGGACGGCAAGCGCCTGAGCCTGGCCTACAACATCAACGGCAGCGAAACGGCCGGTGATGTGCTGGTGCAGGACCAACTGCGCAAAGTGGGCATCGACCTCAAGCTCAACGTGGTGACCCGCGCCGAATGGACAGCGGCCAACGCCCAGGGCAACTACGACCTGACGTCCACCTACATGACCCGCGCCGACCCCATCATCCTGCAGACCATTCTCGATCCGCGCAGCGCCAACAGCTCGACCCTGGCCACCAACACCTACGAACCGGCCACTCTCAACCGCGCGACCGCCCTGTTCGATGCCGGCATCACCGCCACCCAGACCGAGCAGCGCGCCAACGCCTATGGCGACCTGCAAGACCTGCTGGTGGACGAAGCCTCGGCCTTTCCGATCTACGAGCGGGTCTGGCAGGCCGCCACCGCCGCGCGGGTGAAGAACTTCCACTGGACCGCCGAGGGCTTCGCCTTCCTAGGTGACATCGAGGTCGGCACGCCATGAACCGTTACCTGCTGGGCCGTGTCGGCCAGGCGCTGCTGGTGCTGTGGGGCGCCTATACCATCACCTACTTCATCCTCTACCTGCTGCCGGGCGATACGCTGTCGATCATGCTCAGCGCGTCGGGCATCGAGGTCGATGCGCTGTCGCCTGCGGACCTGGCCAAGGCGCGCGCCTACTACGGGCTGGATCGTGGTCTGTTCGAGCAGTACGGGCATCTGCTCTGGCAGGCCCTGCAGGGTGACTTCGGCCAGTCGTTGTCACTCAACCGGCCCGTGACCGCGTTGCTGGCCGAGCGCCTGCCCCAAACCCTGACCCTGGCCGGTTCGGCCATCGTGCTGTCGCTGATCGGCGGCGTCGGCCTGGCCTACCTGACCGCCTACGTACGTTGGCAGCCACTGCAATCGGCCATGGCACGTCTGCCTTCGCTGGGCTTCTCGGTGCCGGTGTTCTGGCTGGGCCTGCTGCTGATCCAGGTGTTCGCCTTCGGTCTCGGCTGGTTTCCCGCCACCGGCAGCCAAGGCCTGGACAGCCTGGTGCTGCCGGCCATCACCCTGGCGATCCCCAGCGCGGCAGTGTATGCGCAGGTGCTGCAACGCGGGTTCCAGCACGTGGCTCGCGAGCCCTACATCACCACCGCCTACGCCAAGGGCCTCAGCCGAGCCCAGGTGCAGTACCGCCACGGCCTGAAGAACGCCGCGCTGCCCATCCTCACGCTGTTCGGCCTGCAGGTCGGCAATACCGTGTCCGGCGCGGTGCTGGTGGAAACCATCTTCAGCCGCAACGGCGTCGGTCGCCTGGCCCAGGAAGCGGTGCTACGCCAAGACATCCCGGTGGTGCTGGCCATCGTCGCGATCTCGGCCGCCGCCTTCGTGGTGGTGAACCTGCTGGTGGACCTGCTCTACCCGATCTTCGACCCCCGTATCACCCACGCGCCTGCCGCGCCCACAGCGGCCTAGGCCAGCCAAGGACTTCGCTCATGCCTTCATCCAATGCCGTGCGTGATCTCGACCAGCGCTTCATCCCGGCCGCGCCTGCTGCGACGGCCTACGCGCCGCCACCGCCAGCGGTCCTGCCCGCGTGGCGGCGGCGCAGTCGCTGGGCGCGCCTGCTCGCGGCCTCACGTCCCTTGTCACGCCGACCTGGCTTCTTGCTGGCTGCTCTGGTGGTCGCCTTCGCGTTGCTCGCCGCCGTGGCACCGGGCGCGCTCAGCGGCTTCGACCCCAATGCCACCGCGCCGCTGGCCAAGCTCACCGCGCCGAATGCGACCCACTGGTTCGGCACCGACGAGTTGGGCCGCGATCTCTACACCCGGGTGATACACGGTGCCAGCCTGTCGATCCAGGCTGCGCTACTGGCCGTCGGCCTGGCCCTGCTCGGAGGCCTGACCCTGGGCGTGCTGTCAGGGTTCGCCGGTGGCCGCGTGGACGCGGTGATCATGCGCGTGATCGATGTACTGCTGGCCCTGCCCGGCTTGCTCCTGGCCTTGGCCATCGTCACCGCCATCGGCTTCGGCACCCTGCCGGTGGCCCTCGCCGTGGGCGTCGGAATCATCCCCGGCTTTGCCCGCACCACCCGCGCCGAAGTGCTGCGGGTCAAGACCCTGCCCTATGTCGAGGCCGGACGACTGGGCGGCGCGAGCTGGCTGCAGACCTTGTGGCGGCACATCCTGCCCAACGCCTGGGGCCCGGTCGCGGTGCTCGCCACCCTGGATTTCGGAGCGGCCATCCTGGCCACTGCCGGGCTCAGCTTCCTCGGTTTCGGCGCCGCACCACCGGCGCCGGAATGGGGCACGCTGATCGCCACCGGCCGGCACTTTCTGATCACCGCGCCATGGGTGGCGCTGTTGCCCGGCGTGTTCGTCGTGGCGGTGGTGTTCAGCCTCAACCACCTGGCCCGCACCCTCGAAGAGATCAAGCGATGAATCCGCTCATTGAAGTGCACGACCTGAGCATCGCCTACCGTCACGGGCCGCAACAGACCCGAGCCGTGACCGATGTATCGTTCAGCCTGATGCAAGGCGAGACCCTGGCCATCGTCGGTGAATCCGGCTCGGGCAAGACCACCATCGCCAACGCCATTCTTGGCTTGCTGCCGGACAGCGCCGTGGTCACCGCCGGGCGCCTGTTGGTGGCTGGTCAGGACCTGAGCCAGGCCAGCGAACGGACCAAACGCCAGTTGCGCGGCCGCACCATCGGCCTGGTGCCGCAAGACCCGATGGTCAGCCTCAATCCGACCCAGCGCATCGGCCGCCAGATCGCCGAAGCCTTGGTGCTGGCCAAGGGCGCGCGCTACAAAGGGGTAGACGCCGACGTCAGCGAACTGCTGGCCCAGGTGGGTCTGGACAACCCGCAGCTGCGCGCTCGGCAGTACCCCCATGAGTTGTCTGGCGGCATGCGCCAACGGGTGCTGATCGCCATCGCCCTGGCCGGCAACCCGCGCCTGATCATCGCCGACGAGCCCACCAGCGCCCTGGACGTCACCGTGCAGCGGCGCATCCTCGACCATCTCGAAGGGCTGGTACGTGAGCGCGGCATTTCCCTGCTGATCATCACCCACGACCTGGGCGTGGCTGCCGACCGAGCCGACCGCGTGCTGGTGATGAAGGCCGGCGCGTTGGTCGAACAGGGCACGCCGCATCAGGTGCTGGCCAACCCGAGACAGCCCTATACCCGCGCGCTGATCGCCGCAGCGCCGGCGTTCGCCGAGCACCGCGCACCGCGCCCGGCTCCCGCCTCGGGGCAAACGCCCCTGCTTTCCCTGACGGCGGTGAACAAGCATTACCGCCTGCCACGCATGCGCGGCCAGGCCGAGCGTTTCCAGGCGCTGGCCGATGTGAGCTTCAAGGTCTGCGCCGGGCAGACCTTGGGCATCGTCGGCGAATCGGGCTCGGGCAAGAGCACAGCGTTGCGCATCGCCTTGGGCCTGGAGAAAGCCGACAGCGGTCGCGTTCAGTTCGCCGATCAGGACGTGACCGACTTCGGCTGGCGACAATTCAGACCCTTGCGTCGGCGCATGCAATTGGTCCAGCAGAACCCCTTCGCCGCGCTGGACCCGCGCCTGTCGATCTTCGACAGCATCGTCGAGCCGTTGGTCTCGTTCGGGCTGGCCAAAGGTGCGGAGCTGGATCGCGCCGCGCGTGAGCTGATCGAACGGGTGCATTTGCCGGCGCATTTTCTCGACCGTCTGCCCAGAGAACTGTCCGGCGGTCAGCGCCAGCGCGTGGCCATCGCCCGGGCGCTGGCGTTGCAGCCCGATCTGGTATTGCTGGACGAGCCGGTGTCGGCGCTGGATGTTTCGGTGCAGCGGCAGATTCTCGACCTGCTGGACGAACTGCAACGCGAGCTGGGTATCGCCTATGTGATCGTTTCGCACGATCTGGCGGTGATCGCCAACGTGGCCGATGACGTGCTGGTCATGCGCCAGGGCCGCATCGTCGACCAAGGCCCCACCGCCCAGCTGTTCGACCAGCCATCGAACCCCTACACCCGCGCGTTGCTCGACGCCATACCCGGCAAACGCCAACGAGCCCTGGCCTAGAACCCGTAGGAGCGGTCATTGGCCGCGAACCTGCCACCACGCTCTTTCTGGTAGACCGCGGCGTTGCGTTCGCGGCCGATGACCGCTCCTACGGGGATGCAGTGAATGGGACAGGATCCCAATATGCGCAATACGCATAAACATGAGCTAGATGAATCCACAAAAAGAATAATTAACATAGAACTAAATGTCATTTCACAGCGCCCCTTTAGAGCTTTAGTTTGAACCCAGACCGACCCCTTGCCTGGTGGAGGTAACTCAATCCCTCTTCAGGAGTCGCTGTCCATGACCCGTTCCCGTGTCCTTTCCTTCGTTCTGGCGGTGGGGCTGTTGGCCGCAGGCCCGCTGGCCTTTGCCGACAAGCTCGAACCGTTGCGCGTCGCCAATCAGAAATCAAGCCTGAAGCTGTTGCTCACCGCAGCGGGCGAACTCAAAGACGTTCCCTACCCCATCGAGTTTTCCGAGTTCGCTGCCGCCGCGCCCCTGGGCGAAGCGTTGAACGCCGGTGCGGTGGACGTGGGTTACCTGGGCGATGCGCCTTACGTATTCGCGCTGGGTTCCGGCGCGCCGCTCAAAGCCGTCAGCATCACCCATTTCGAAGGCCGCTACACCACCTCCATTCTGGTGCCCAAGGACTCGCCACTGCAGTCGGTTGCCGACCTCAAGGGCAAGCGCGTGGTCACCAACCGCGGTTCCATCGGCCACTTTCTGGTGATCAAGGCCCTGCGCGACGCGGGCCTGAAAACCTCCGACATCACCTTCGTCAATTTGCTGCCCAGCGACGCCCAGGGCGCACTGCAATCCGGCGATGCCGACGCCTGGTCGACCTGGGACCCCTACACCACCATCGCGCTGAACCAGGGCAACGCCCGCATCCTGCGCAAGGGCACCGACCTGCTGACCAACAACACCTACCTGGTGGCCACCCAACAGGCCACCGAAACCAAGCGCGCTCAGGTCGAGGACTTAGTCGTGCGTCTGGAGCGTGCCTACCAGTGGGCCAACACCCACCACGACGAGTTCGCTGCCGCTCAGGCCCAGGTCACCCGCCTGCCGTTGGCGGTGCACCTGGCCTCGGTCAACGAGACCCGCTACACGCGCGCCGAGATCACCGACGCGGTGATCGCCGACCTGCAGCAGACCGCCGACATCTATCTGGAAGAAGGCGTGCTGGCGCAGCCGGTCAAAGTCGCCCAAGGCTTCGACAAACACTTCAACGACTTCCGCGCACCCACCCAAACCCCGCTGGCCAGCGCGCCATAACAGGAGATTTCCATGAGCACACGACAACTGAAACTGGGCGCCATGATCCACGGCGTAGGGCACGGCTGGGGCGAGTGGCGGCATCCACAGGCACTGGCCGACGCCAGCACCAACCTGCGTTACTACCAGCACCAGGCGCGGCTGGCCGAAGACGCCCGCTTCGACTTCGCCTTCATCGCCGACAGCCTGCACATCCACGAGCGCTCCAGCCCCCATTACCTCAACCGCTTCGAGCCGCTGACCCTGCTCTCGGCGCTGGCCGCCACCACCGAGCACATCGGCCTGGTCGCCACCATCACGGTCAGCTACACCGAGCCCTACCAGGTCGCCCGGCAACTGGCCTCCCTCGACCACATCAGTGGCGGCCGCGCCGGCTGGAACGTGGTCACCTCGTGGCTTTCAGGCACCGCCGACAATTTCAGCAAGGCCGAGCATCCACCCCATGCCGTGCGCTACAAGATCGCCCGGGAACACGTGGATGTGGTCAAGGGACTGTGGGATTCCTGGGAGGACGACGCTTTCACCCGCAACAAGGCCACCGGCGAGTTCTTCGACCGCAGCAAACTGCACGCCCTGAACCATCGTGGTGAGTTCTTCCAGGTCAAGGGACCGCTGAACATCGCTCGTTCGCGCCAGGGCCAACCGGTGATCTTCCAGGCCGGCGTTTCCGAGGACGGCCGCAATTTCGCCGCCCAGAACGCCGATGCGATCTTCTGCCGACACGAGTCGTTCACCGAGTCGCGCGCCTATTACCAGGACCTCAAACAACGCGCTGCAAGCGCCGGTCGCAATCCGGACAAACTGTTCGTCCTGCCGGGCATCAGCCCGATCACCGGGCGCGATCGCGAAGAGGTCGAGCGTCGCTACCAAGAGGCCGCAGACCTGGTCGGCATCGAAGACGCCATCGTCGCCCTGGGCCGCCCGTTCAACGACTACAACTTCAGCGGCCACGATCTGGACGCCCCCTTCCCCGACCTCGGCGACCTGGGCGCCAACAGCCACAAGGGTACGTCCGAGCGGATCAAGCAACTGGCCCGTGACGAGCACCTCACCTTGCGCGAAGTGGCCCTGCGCTTTGCCAAACCCGAGCGGGATTTTGTCGGCCTGCCCGAGGAGGTAGCGGACGCCGTGCAAGCCTGGTTCGAGGGCCACGCCGCCGACGGCTTCATCATCAACTCGCTGCTGCCCGACGGCCTCGAATACTTCACCCGCTACGTGGTGCCGATCCTTCAGCAACGCGGCCTGTTGCGCACCGAGTACCCCGGCCTGACCCTGCGCGACAACCTCGGCCTCGAGGTGCCGGCCAATCGCAACGCGGCCCTGCGCCGCAACGAAGAAGTGGCCTGAAAACCGATTCCCCACCCGCCGTGGCCGTGGGCTCCGGCACTCGATTGCAAAGGACACCTGCCATGTTTGCCGAAAAAATACAGCGCCCCGCCACGGCGATCCGCGCCACCGCCCTGGAGCCGACCATCGGCGCGCAGATCGAAGGCGTCGATCTGCGCCACCCCCTCGACGCGCAAACCCGTGATCAGATACGTGCGTTGCTGCTCAAGCACAAAGTGTTGTTCTTCCGTGATCAACACATCGATACCGCCCAGCAGTTGGCCTTCGCTCGCCAATTCGGCGAGCTTTACCAGCATCCAACCACTCAGAAACAGGACCGAGAGCGGCCCAACGCTCACCTGATCCTGGCCAGCGAAGCCCGCGACCGTTATGGCGATGCCCGCAAGGGGCGCTGGCACACCGATACCAGTTGGATGCTCAAACCCACCTTCGGCGCCGTGCTGCGCGCCGTGTCGCTGCCCGAAACCGGCGGCGACACGCTGTGGGCCGACACGGGACTGGTGTACCGCAGCCTGCCGACGGCGCTGCGCGAACGCATCGATAACGCCTTCGTCACCCACAACTTCAAATCCTCGCTGGACAAGGTCGGCTACAACTATCCGATCCTCGCGCACCCGCTGGTACGTACCCATCCCGAAACGGGTGAAGATGCCCTGTTCATCAATTTTTCGATGTCGCCGCAGATTCTCGGCCTGTCACTGGAGGAAAGCCGCGAGATCGTCGGCCTGCTGCTCAAGGAAGTGAGCAACCCCGAATACCAGCTGCGCTTCAAGTGGCAGCCGGGCGATGTAGCGTTCTGGGACAACCGCGCCGCCCTGCACTATCCGGTCTACAACTACGGTGATTTCCCGCGCGTGATGGAACGGGTACTGATCGCCGACGATGACATTCCCCATCGACGCCGGGCTGATCCGGATAAATCGCGCTGAACCCTTCGCGGCCAATGACCGCTCCTACGGTCGGCTCGCTAACGCGCACAAACAAAAACGCCGCTCATTGCTGAGCGGCGTTTTCATTGAATTTGGAGCGGGAAACGAGACTCGAACTCGCGACCCCGACCTTGGCAAGGTCGTGCTCTACCAACTGAGCTATTCCCGCAAATGGCGTCCCCTAGGGGACTCGAACCCCTGTTACCGCCGTGAAAGGGCGGTGTCCTAGGCCACTAGACGAAGGGGACACGCTGACCGAAACACATGGTGTGTATTCCGGCGCCCAGACCCGAGCCCGAAGACTGGATACTGGTTTCACTCAGTGCCGCCCGAGAGCCACACTGCTTAAACTGGAGCGGGAAACGAGACTCGAACTCGCGACCCCGACCTTGGCAAGGTCGTGCTCTACCAACTGAGCTATTCCCGCAATGGCGTCCCCTAGGGGACTCGAACCCCTGTTACCGCCGTGAAAGGGCGGTGTCCTAGGCCACTAGACGAAGGGGACACGCTACAACATTCACTCCCTGCCGCGCTTCGCTGTGTGCTTTACGCTGCAAGTGGCGCGCATTCTATGGATGCTTTCGAGGGTCGTCAACCCCCTGTTATAAATTTATTTAAATCAATGACTTCACTGCGCTTTGCAGGCCCTGTGGCAGGCCACTGCCAAGCGGCAATGCGCAGGAGGACCAATAAGCTTTTGACACCGTTAGTGGCACAAAGCCATAGTTGCCACACCCCCTCCCTAAGCACCCCATGGCTGCGGCGGGGCGGGTTAGGCTACCCGTGTCGGCACAGCGGCCCTACACTTGAACTTCATTCCACCTCGAGAGCTCCCCGGTGACTCCACTCATGATCACCCTGTTCATCGTAACGGGGATCGCCATCCTTATCGTCATCGGCCTGCTCAACAATATGGTCGAGAGCAACAAGCTGGCCAAGGCGCGCGACAAGCTCGAACTCACCGACCGCCTGCGCCGCTGTGGCCGTATCGACGAGACGTTCCCCGGTCAACTGATGACCCCTGCCCTCAAGCAACTGCTCGCGCGACTGGAACTCAACATCAGCCAGCGCCTGCTGCAGCTCGACAAGCAGGACGCACCGCTCAAGGCTCGCCTGGAAGCTTTGCAGGGGGAAATCGCCAAGGGCGATGACATTGCCATCAATAACCCTCCTCTCCCGATCATGACCGAAGACCGAGCCAAGGAAGTGCGCTTCCTGCTCGAAGCCCTGCACGCCCAGGTAACCCGGGCCGGGCAGGAAGGCTTTCTCAGCACCGTCGAGACCAAACACTGGGCGAACGAAATCCGCGGCATCCTCGTGCTGCTGCACATCGAGTTCTTCAATAACCTGGGCCAGCAACTGCTGGGAGAGGGTCTGCCGGGTCGCGCCCGTCTGGCCTTCGAGCGCGGCGTGCAATACCTCAAGAGTCAACCCGACGCCGTGCTCTACCAGGAGCAACTGCAATACCTGCAGAAGATGCTCAAGCGCACCAACGCCATGGTCCTCAGCGAAATGGAGCCGACCGGAGACGAGGTCAACGAACTCACCGACGGTTTGAAAGCCGACGAGAAGGAAGACCCGTTCCAGAAGAAAGCCAACTACGACTGAAAGCGGTCGCGCTTCAGTAGCGGCTGCAGTCGGTCGATTGCAGGAAGATCGCCGCCAGTTGTTCCAGACCCTGCTGGTCGGCTTCGCTGAAGCGTGCGAGGCGTGGGCTGTCCAGGTCCAGCACACCGATCAGCTTGCCGTCCTTGAGTAGCGGGATCACCAGTTCGCTGTTCGACGCACTGTCACAGGCGATGTGGCCAGGGAACGCATGCACGTCCTCGACCCGCTGGGTCTCGCGGCTGGCTGCAGCCGCACCGCACACGCCACGACCAAACGGAATGCGCACACACGCCACCTGCCCCTGAAAGGGTCCGAGCACCAGTTCCTCATTGCGGTTGAGATAGAAACCCGCCCAGTTCAGGTCATCGACCTGATTGAACAGAAATGCGGAAAACTGCGCCGCATTGGCGACGAAATCACGCTCGTCGGCCAGCAGCGATTCCAGTTGAGCGCACAGCATACGGTAGCCTTCCAGCCCCGCGCCTGCAGCGTGCAGATCGATCATGGTTGTTGCTCCAACAGTTTGAGACCCACCCAGTAGCGGGCGAATTGGTAGGCGCAGCGGCCATTGCGGTTGCCGCGGCCAGTGGCCCAGCGCACGGCGAGGATATCCAGTTGCTCGTCACGGGACCATTGCAGGCCGCTGTCACGGGCGAGCTCGCCGATCCAGTGTTCCACCACGCGCAGGAAATGCTCCTGGGTGAAGGGATAGAACGACAGCCACAGACCGAACCGGTCCGACAGGGCGATCTTGTCTTCGACCGCTTCGCTGGGGTGCAACTCGCCGTCGACCCGGGACCAGTTCTCGTTGTCGCTCTGATGTTCGGGAACCAGGTGCCGGCGGTTGGACGTGGCGTACAGCAGCACGTTGTCCGGCGCCTGCTCCAGCGAACCGTCAAGCACGCTCTTGAGCACTCGATAATCGCCCTCGCCCGCCTCGAACGACAGGTCATCGCAAAACAGCACGAAGCGTTGCGGCAGCTTCTGCAACTGCTCGACCACCCGCGGTAGATCGGCCAAGTGGTCACGCTCGATCTCGATCAGGCGCAAGCCCACGGCGGCATGCTCGGCAAGCAACGCCCGCACCAGCGACGATTTGCCCGTGCCGCGCGACCCCCACAGCAACGCATGGTTGGCCGGATGGCCGTCGAGGAACTGCTGCGTGTTGCGCGCCAGCTGCTGGCGCTGTTGATCGACCCCGATCAGATCGCTCAGGCGCATGTCCAGACTGACCTCCAGCGGCAGCAGATAGCC
This sequence comes from Pseudomonas sp. PS01301, assembly GCF_029960215.1. NCBI lineage: Bacteria > Pseudomonadati > Pseudomonadota > Gammaproteobacteria > Pseudomonadales > Pseudomonadaceae > Pseudomonas > Pseudomonas sp. PS01301. The sequence goes on from NZ_JASCPM010000013.1 coordinate 52,557, forward strand.
GCTGCGGCCCTCGCGCTGCCAACGCGCAGCCAGGCACTGGTGCCAGTCGATTTCAGGGCGCAGCGCAGGCAGCAGCGGCTCAAGCCGCGCGAGTACGGATTCGGCGCGCTCAAGAAAGGCATTCAAACGAGAGTCCACGACTTTTCCTCAAGGCAAGTTGCGTGTAAAAGGTTCGGCAAGGGGACATGCCGTCGCACACTGCGGCGCACAGACATGGTCCATGCTTTGGCCCTGCGCACGGAATGGAAATTGGCCCAGTATCCATGGATATAAAATTCACCCAGCGGCTGTCCTATAAACAAGCCCGCTTGACGGTACTGGTCGGCTTCATTCTGGGGGCTTTGCTCAGCGTTATCCAGATCGGCATCGATTATGCCATCGTCGATCAAACCATCGATCGGCAAATGCGTTCACTGCTGGAAATCAGCCACAACCCCGCCTCGCGCATCGCCTACAACATCGACGCCGAGCTGGCCAAGGAACTGACCCTGGGCCTGTTGCAATCGGAGTCGATCACCGCTGCACGGCTGACGGACAACAATGGCAACATCCTGGCCAGCGTGCAGCGGCCGCGCCTGGAAAGCAGCTACCGCTTCATCAGCGACATCCTCTTCGATGCCCAACGTCAGTACGAAGACCCCCTGTTCCTCTCGCACATGCCCGACGACCGCCTCGGCACCCTGCAGTTGACCGTCGACACCTTCGCCATCGGCAACCGCTTCCTGCGCCGTGCCGAAATCACCTTGGCCAGCGGCTTCCTGCGCACGGCGCTGCTCACCGCCCTGCTCCTGGGCTTTTTCTACGTAATGCTGACCAAGCCGCTGAACCGGGTCATCCGCGCGTTGAGCAATAGCGATCCGCACCAACCCAAACCGGCGCGCCTGGACTATCCCCCGGGCCACGAACATGACGAGATCGGCGTGCTGGTGAAGGTCGCCAACCAGCAGTTCATCAGCATGGCCACGGAAATCCAGCAGCGGCGCAGCGCCGAGAACCGCCTGACCGAGTACCTGGGCGAGCTGGAAAACATCGTCTCGGCACGCACCACCGAGCTCAAGGCCAGCAATACCCGCCTGAGCATGTCCAACGAGGAGCTGGAGAAAGCGCGCCGTACGGCCTTGGACATGGCCCAGGCGCGCGCCTCGTTTCTGGCCAACATGAGCCACGAGATTCGCACCCCGCTCAACGGGTTGCTGGGCATGATCGCGCTGTCGCTGGACAGCCCGCTCAATGCCGAACAGCGGCAGCAACTCTCCATCGCGCACGATTCGGGCAAGGTGCTGGTCGAGTTGCTCAACGATATCCTCGACCTGTCCAAGTTCGACGCCGGGCAGCTGGAGCTCGAGCGCATCCCTTTCGACCTCGGCGCGTTGATCGAAGACACTGCCAATCTGCTGTCGCAGAACGCCGCACCCAGCGTCGAGCTGACCTGCCTGATCGACCCGCATTTTCCGGCACTGGTCCTGGGCGACCCGACCCGGGTTCGGCAGATCGTCAGCAACCTGCTGTCCAACGCGCTGAAATTCACTCGCTTCGGCCGGGTCGACGTGCGCCTCTATACCCGGCCAGGTGGGGTGCGCATCGAAGTCAGCGACACCGGCATCGGCATCGCTCAGGAAGCCCAGGTCAAGATCTTCCAGCCCTTCACCCAGGCCGGCGCCGGCATCACCCGCCAGTTCGGCGGCACCGGCCTGGGCCTGGCTCTGACCAACAACCTCTGCGAGGCTATGAAGGGCCGCTTGAGCATCAGCTCCGAAGCCGGATTCGGCAGCCAGTTCTACGCCGACCTGCCGCTGGTTGCGCACAGCCCTGCCCAGGTGCCACCGCTGCTGCGCGGCCAGGTGGTGTTGGTCGGGCATGCCGGCAGCGGTCTGGCGGAGCTGTTGCTGGACGTGCTGCCACTGTGGGGCATCGATTACCAGCGCTACGACCTGGGCGCGGACCTCTCCGGCATCGCGCCGGACCTGGTGATCACCGATAACCTAGACTGCCTGTTCAGTCTGCGCCCAGGCATTCAGGCGCCCATTCTGCTGGTCACCGCCTATGGCAACTTCCTGCCGACCGAGCAGGCCAACGCGCTGATGCCGCTGCAGCAGCAAGCCCGACCGCTGGCACGCAACGCGCTGTATCAGGCCTTGCGTCGCAGCCTGGTGGGTGATGAGCCGGCGACGCTCGACAATCTCGCCAACCGGCGTAGCGCGCAGCGTCGCGCGCGTATTCTTCTGGTGGAAGACAACCCGGTGAACCAGCTGGTGGCCAAGGGCATGCTGAGCAAGCTGGGGTGCGAAGTCACAGTGGCCGCCCATGGTGGCGAAGCACTGAGCGAGCTGGAAAAGCGCGAGTTCGACTTGGTGCTGATGGACTGCAACATGCCGGTCATGGATGGCTACGAAGCCAGCCGGCAAATACGTCGAAGCGGCCGCTGGCCACAGTTGCCGATCGTGGCACTGACGGCCAACGCCATGCCCGAAGAGCGCGAACGTTGTCGCGCCGCTGGCATGAGCGACTACCTGGCCAAGCCGTTTCGCCGTGAAGAGCTGGTGATGCTGATCGACCAATGGGTACCCGTATAGCCAGGCACCCAACCTGCTTCAGCCCAGCGCCCGCTCGATCTCGTGCGCCAGGTCGGCAGGCTTGGTCAGAGGCGCGAAGCGTTTGACGCTGCCGTCAGGCGCCACCAGGAACTTGGTGAAATTCCACTTCACCTTTTCCGAACCGAACAGTCCGGGCGCGCTTTTCTTCAGGTGAGCGAACAGCGGATGGGTCAGCTCGCCGTTGACGTCGATCTTGCGGAACATCGGAAAGGTGACGCCGAAGTTCTTCTCGCAGAACTGCACGATGTCCAGCGTATCGCCGGGCTCCTGATTGCCGAACTGGTTGCAGGGGAAGCCCATCACCACCAGCCCCTGCTTGCGATAGGTCTGCCACAGCTCCTCCAAGCCCTTGTACTGCGGGGTGAAACCACACTGGCTGGCGGTATTGACCACCAGCAGCACCTTGCCGGCGAAATCGCCGACCGTCTTGTGCTGGCCGTCCAGGGTGATGCATGGGATGGAGAGAAGATCTTTGCTCATGGTCGCTTTCTTGTCAGGGGTCATGCAGGCTGTTCGGCCCGCGGCTGGAAATCCAGGCACACCGAATTGATGCAGTAGCGCAGGCCAGTCGGCGCCGGCCCATCGGGGAACACATGACCCAGGTGCGACTCGCACGTGGCGCACTTGACCTCGGTACGGATCATGCCGTGGCTGGTGTCACGGATCTCGACCATCGCCTGCTCGCCGATCGGCGCGTAGAAGCTTGGCCAACCGCAGCCGGAATCGAACTTGGTGCGCGAATCGAACAGGGGCTCATTGCAACCCACGCAGATGAAGATTCCGTCACCTTTGAAATCGTTGTACTTGCCCGTGAACGGCCGCTCGGTCGCACTCAGCCGGCAGACGTTGTACTGCTCGGGGTCGAGCATTTCCTTCCATTCTTGTTCGGTTCGCGTGAGCTTGGCCATCGGTACACCTCGGCGGTTCAAAAAGCCCGATCTGTGTCTTTTGCAACGATCGGGCGGCACGTATGATTGCGCCTTTGGACAGCAGTCTGTCACCCGCGTTTCAGCGATTCAATTTTTTCATCTTCAGGGCCGGCGCGGGCCTTGTCATCTTTCGGGACCTCACCATGCAGTTCAGCAAATCGAACAAGCTCGCCAACGTCTGCTATGACATTCGCGGGCCGGTGCTCAAGCACGCCAAGCGCCTGGAAGAGGAAGGCCACCGCATCCTCAAGCTGAACATCGGCAACCCGGCGCCGTTCGGTTTCGAGGCGCCGGTCGAGATCCTCCAGGATGTCATCCGCAACCTGCCCACCGCCCAGGGCTACAGCGATTCCAAGGGGCTGTTCAGCGCGCGCAAGGCCGTCATGCAGTACTACCAGCAGAAGCAGGTGGAAGGCGTCGGCATCGAAGACATCTACCTGGGCAACGGTGTGTCCGAGCTGATCGTGATGTCGCTGCAGGCCCTGCTCAACAACGGTGACGAGGTCCTCATCCCAGCGCCCGACTATCCGCTGTGGACGGCTTCGGTGAGCCTGGCCGGCGGTCACGCCGTGCACTACCTGTGCGACGAGCAGGCCAACTGGTGGCCAGACCTGGACGACATCAAATCCAAGATCACCCCCAACACCAAGGCCATGGTGATCATCAACCCGAACAACCCGACCGGCGCCGTGTACTCCAAAGAAGTGCTGCTGGGCATGCTGGAAATCGCCCGCCAGCACAATCTGGTGGTGTTCTCCGATGAGATCTACGACAAGATCCTCTATGACGATGCCGTACACATCTGCACCGCGTCGCTGGCGCCGGACCTGCTCTGCCTGACCTTCAACGGCCTGTCAAAGTCCTATCGCGTGGCCGGTTTCCGTTCCGGCTGGATCGCCATCTCGGGGCCCAAGCACAACGCCCAGAGCTACATCGAAGGCATCGATATCCTGGCCAACATGCGGCTGTGCGCCAACGTGCCGAGCCAGCACGCGATCCAGACCGCGCTGGGCGGCTACCAGAGCATCAACGACCTGGTCCTGCCCAACGGTCGCCTGCTGGAACAGCGCAACCGCACTTGGGAGCTGCTCAACGACATTCCCGGTGTCAGCTGCGTCAAACCCATGGGCGCACTGTACGCGTTCCCGCGCATCGACCCCAAGGTCTGCCCGATCCACAACGACGAGAAGTTCGTGCTCGACCTGCTGCTCTCGGAGAAGCTGCTGGTGGTCCAGGGCACTGCGTTCAACTGGCCCAACCCGGACCATTTCCGCGTGGTGACGCTGCCGCGAGTCGATGATCTGGAGCAGGCCATCGGTCGCATCGGCCGCTTCCTCAAGAATTATCGCCAGTAAAAACCGAACGTATTCAAGTGTCCGTCTGCATATACACAGTTTGAAATAGTCCCCCGGTTGAATCGACCGGGCGCGCACCTTATATAGCGCATACGCAACACTTTTATCCGTCAGGAGAACGTTACAACCATGATGCGCATCTTGCTGTTTCTGGCCACTAACCTTGCGGTGGTGCTGATTGCCAGCATTACCCTGAGCCTGTTTGGCTTCAATGGGTTCATGGCGGCCAACGGGGTGGATCTGAACCTCAATCAGCTGCTGATCTTCTGCGCCGTGTTCGGCTTCGCCGGTTCGCTGTTTTCGCTGTTCATCTCCAAGTGGATGGCGAAGATGAGCACCGGTACGCAGATCATCACCCAACCGCGCACCCGTCACGAACAATGGTTGCTGCAGACCGTCGAGGAGCTGTCGCGCGAAGCGGGCATCAAGATGCCCGAGGTCGGCATCTTCCCGGCGTACGAGGCCAACGCCTTCGCCACCGGCTGGAACAAGAACGACGCGCTGGTGGCGGTCAGCCAGGGCCTGCTCGAGCGGTTCTCGCCCGATGAGGTCAAGGCGGTCCTGGCCCACGAGATCGGCCACGTAGCCAACGGCGACATGGTCACCCTTGCGCTGGTGCAGGGCGTGGTGAACACCTTCGTGATGTTCTTCGCGCGAATCATCGGCAACTTCGTCGACAAGGTCATCTTCAAGAACGAACAAGGTCAAGGGATCGCCTACTACATCGCGACCATCGTGGCCGAACTGGTGCTGGGTATCCTGGCCAGCATCATCGTCATGTGGTTCTCGCGTCGCCGCGAGTTCCGCGCCGACGAAGCCGGTGCACGCTTGGCCGGCACCAACGCGATGATCGGCGCGCTGCAACGCCTGCGCTCCGAGCAAGGCGTTCCGGTGCAGATGCCCGATTCGCTCAATGCGTTCGGCATCAACGGTGGTCTCAAGCACGGCCTGGCCGGCCTGCTCATGACTCACCCGCCTCTGGAAGACCGTATCGAGGCGCTGCGCCGTCGGGGTTGAAGCAACAGGCTGGACAGAGGGCGACGAAAGTCGCCCTTTTTCTTGGGCGTCGAAAATACGGGAGGGTTGTGCGCCGTTTGCATCGTTCAGCTTGCAACTTCGCCGCCCTCCCCCCATCAATAGATCATGAACCTACCTGAACAGCCTGATTCGCCACTGGCCCACTTCCACCCGGCAGTAAGCGCCTGGTTCAGCCAGCACTTTGCGGCCGTTACCCCTGCCCAGGCCCGGGCCTGGCCGTTGATCCAGCAGGGCCTCTCGACCTTGATTGCGGCACCCACCGGGTCGGGCAAGACACTGACGGCGTTCCTGGCCGTGCTCGACGAACTGGTAAAACGGGGACTGGAGCACCAGGGTCGGTTGCCGCAGCGCACGACCGTGCTGTACGTCTCGCCCCTCAAGGCGCTGTCCAACGACATCCAGCTGAATCTGCAACGCCCGCTGCGCGGCATCGCCGAGCACTTGACGACCATGAACCTGCCCGCGGTGACCATCGTCGCCGGTGTACGTACGGGCGACACGCCGCAGAAGGAGCGCGCCGCCATGCGTCGGCAGCCTCCGCACATTCTGGTGACCACACCCGAATCGCTCTACGTGCTGCTCGGTTCGGATTCGGGCCGAGGCATGCTGGCGGATGTGCACACGGTGATCGTCGATGAGATCCACGCGGTGGCCGGCAGCAAGCGCGGCAGTCATCTGGCCTTGAGCCTGGAGCGTCTTCAGGCGCTGTGCAGCCAACCTTTGCGACGCATCGGCCTGTCCGCCACGCAGAAGCCCATCGCCCAGGTGGCGCAATTCCTGGTGGGGACGCAACGCGCATGTTCGATCGTCGACATCGGTCACGCGCGGCCTCGGGACCTGGCGATCGAAGTGCCCGCGGTGCCGCTTGCCGCAGTCATGCCCAACGATGTCTGGGAGCTGCTCTACGACCGTCTGGCAGCCCTCGCGCAGTCCCATCGCACCACGCTGGTGTTCGTCAATACACGGCGCCTGGCCGAACGCGTGGCGCGGCATATGAGCGAGCGCCTGGGCCGTGAGCACGTCGCGGCCCACCATGGCAGCCTGGCCAAGGAACACCGGCTGGATGCGGAGCAGCGCCTCAAGCGCGGCGACTTGCAAGTATTGGTGGCCACCGCTTCGCTGGAGCTGGGCATCGATATCGGTGACGTCGACCTGGTGTGCCAGATCGCTTCGCCAGGCTCCATCTCCGCGTTCCTGCAACGGGTGGGGCGGTCCGGGCACCATGTCGGTGGCGTTCCCAAGGGTCGCCTGTTTCCCATTTCCCGAGATGATCTGATCGAATGCGTGGCTTTGCTGGACTGCGTGCGCCGCGGCGAACTGGACACCTTGCAGATTCCTCAGGCGCCGCTGGACGTGCTGGCCCAACAGATCATCGCCGAGGTCAGTTGCCAGGAATGGCCGGAGCAGGCGCTGCTGCAGATGTTCCGCCAGGCAACGCCTTACGCCGGGCTCGACGACACGCGCTTCGAGGGCTTGCTGCGCATGCTCGCCGAGGGCTACAGCGGACGTCAGGGCGTGCGCGCAGCCTATGTGCATCGCGATGCCATGACCCGCACTCTGCGCGGTCGACGCGGCAGCAAGTTGACCGCAGTCACCAGCGGTGGGGCGATTGCCGATAACGCCGACTACGCGGTGCTACTGGAACCCCAAGCGTTGAGCATCGGCAGCGTCAACGAGGATTTCGCCGTGGAAAGCCTCGCCGGCGACATCTTCCAACTGGGCAACCGGTCCTACCGCATCCTGCGCATCGAAGGCGGCAAAGTCAGGGTCGAAGACGCCCACGGCCAGGCGCCGAACATCCCCTTCTGGCTCGGCGAAATGCCGGGGCGCAGCGCCGAGCTGTCGGCCAGCGTGGCGCGATTGCAGGCATCGATCGACCAGCGCCTGGCGCTCAGCGAAGGTCAAGTCGAGTCGTTGCTGCCCTGGTTGCAGGACGAACTGGGCCTGGGCCGGGACAGCGCCGAGCAACTGCTCGATTATCTGGCGCGCACACGTCAGGCGCTGGGCGCCCTGCCCTCGCAGGACACTCTGATCATGGAGCGCTTCTTCGACGCCTCCGGCGCCACGCAACTGGTCATCCATACGCCCTTCGGCAGCCGTATCAACCGCGCCTGGGGTCTGGCCCTGCGCAAGCGCTTCTGCCGCACCTTCAATTTCGAGTTGCAAGCGGCCGCCAGCGAAGATGCAATTGTACTGTCGCTGTCGACCAGCCACAGCTTCGAGCTGGAGGAGGTGTGGCATTACCTGCACAGCAACAGCGCTGAACCGATACTGATCCAGGCGCTGCTCGATGCGCCGCTGTTCGGCGTGCGCTGGCGCTGGAACGCAGCGACGGCCCTGGCCCTGCCCCGCTACAGCGGCGGACGCAAGGTGGCCCCGCAACTGCAGCGCATGAAAGGCGAGGATTTGATCGCCACGGTATTCCCGGACCAGATCGCCTGCCTGGAAAATATCGTCGGCGAGCGGGAGATTCCTGATCACCCGCTGGTCCAGCAGACTCTCGACGATTGCCTGCACGAGGCCATGGACAGCGCGGGCTGGCTGACCCTGCTGCGGCGCATCGAGAGCGGTCAGATCACCCTCATCCAGCGCGACCTGCCCAGCCCTTCGCCATTGGCGGCGGCTATCCTCAATGCCCGGCCCTACGCGTTCCTCGACGACGCTCCGCTGGAAGAGCGACGCACCCAGGCAGTCCTCAACCGACGCTGGGACGAACCCCGCTCGGCAGACGACATGGGTGAACTGGACACGGATGCCATCGCTGCGGTGGCCGCCGAAGCATGGCCCGCCCCCATCAACGGCGACGAGATGCACGAAGCCTTGATGAGCCTGGGCGCCTTGGCCGAACACGAAGCCCAGCCCGGCGAGCTGGCGCTGTTGAAGACGCTGGCGCGCACCGGCCGTGCTGCGCGCCTGACGCTGGGCGATGGCAATCACCTGTGGCTGGCCCTGGAGCGCATGGCCTGCCTGCAAACCCTCTACCCCAACGCCCAGCTATCCCCCGCACTGCAGGTGCCGGCGCACCTGGCCCAGACGTGGACCCAGGAGAGTGCGACGCTGGAGCTGATCCGCGCCCGCTTGAGCGGATTCGGCCCGCAGCGACTGGGGGACATTGCCGCCCCGCTCAACCTGCATCCTGCCGTGGTTGAACTGGCGCTGCTGGAACTGGAATCCCAGGGTTATGTGATGCGCGGCCAGTTTCTCACCCACATCGAGGAAACCCAGTGGTGCGAGCGGCACCTGCTGGCGCGTATCCATCGCTATACGGTGAAGCGCCTGCGGCGGGAGATCGAACCGGTCAGCCTGCAAGTGTTCATGCGTTTTCTGCTCGACTGGCAGTGCCTGGCGCCCGGCACCCGCCTGCAAGGCGAGGAGGCTCTGCCCAAAATCCTGGAACAGTTCGAAGGGTACAGCGCCCCGGCTGGCGCCTGGGAGAGCGATCTGCTGCCCGTACGGCTGCGTGGCTACGACCCATCGTGGCTGGACCGCGCCTGCCGCAGCGGCAAGACGGTCTGGGCGCGGTTGGCCAGCAGCGGCAAAGGAACCACCCTGCGCGGTACGCCCATCGTGCTGCTGCCCCGCGCGCGCCTGCCCCTGTGGCGCAGCCAGGCTCCTACAGTCCAGCCGCAGGAATTGTCCATGCGCGCGCAGAAGGTCGAACAAACCCTGGCCGCGCAGGGCGCGATGTTCTTCGACGATCTCGTCCACGATGTGCGCCTGCTGCGCACCGAAGTGGAGAACGCGCTGCAGGAACTGGTCGCCGCAGGCCGCGTGAACGCCGACAGTTTCGCCGGATTGCGCGCGCTGATCACACCGGCCGGCAAACGTCAGGCGCGCAGCAGTCGCCGTGGTCGCGGTGCTTTCATTGGCGGCATGGACGATGCGGGGCGCTGGGCCTTGCTCCAGGCAAACGGCAGTGCCCCCGATGAAGCCGTCGAACAGATCGCACTGGTGCTGTTGCGTCGCTACGGGGTGGTGTTCTGGCGCCTGCTGCAACGCGAAGCCGACTGGCTGCCCAGCTGGCGCGACCTGCTGCGGGCATTGCAGCGACTGGAGGCGCGCGGACAGATTCGCGGGGGGCGTTTCATCGACGGCTTGTCCGGCGAGCAATTCGCCTTGCCAGAGGCCATTCCAGCCCTGCGCGAGGTACGCAAAAGACCTGTGGATGGCAGCCTGGTGTCCATTTCGGCCAGCGACCCATTGAACCTGGTGGGCACCCTGCTGCCATTGCCCGGCGCCGACCCCCAGCAGATCCACAAGACCGTGCCAGCACTGCCGAGCAACCGCGTGCTGTACCGCGACGGGCTGCCCGTGGCGGCCTTGATCGCTGGCAAGCCGGTGTACTGGAGCGAAGAAACCACGGAGCTACGCCAGCAGCTGATCCATCCCCCACTGTAGCAGCGGCGCAAGCCGCGTTGGGCCTCAACGCGTCTGTTCAGGCATACCGTATGCACCGATGACGCGGCTTGCGCCGCTGCTACAGGGCTGCGGTAACTTGGCGTTGTGACATTCCGTAATAGCCAAACTTTTGCAATTCGTTGCGAAACCCGCCACCCTCCGCGCCGCTGGTCGATAATGACCGCCGACGCGGAACCGCAATGCCCGCTGTCCCATCCCTACTACATCCTTCCTATTTGCAAGAGCCTGTCGCCATGACTAACGATCGAGACCATCGGATCGATTTCTATCGAGGTTTGGCGTTGATCTTCATTTTCTGGGATCACATACCGCAAAACCCGCTGGCCAGCTTCACGCTGCGCAACTTCGGCTTCAGCGATGCTGCAGAAGTGTTCGTGTTCCTCGCCGGCTATGCCGCCGTACTGGCCTACGGCAAGATCGCCTTGCGCGACGGCTATCTGGTGGCCGGCATGCGCATCCTGCGTCGCGCCTGGGTGCTTTACGTGGTCCACATCTTCCTGCTGGCGGTCCTGATGGGCATCATCTTCGTCGCCAACAATCACGTCGAAACCCGCGACATGATCCAGGAGATGAACCTCACCTATTTCGTGTCAAACCCGCAACAGGCGATGGTCGACGAACTGCTGCTGCGCTTCAAACCCAACCTGATGGACCCCTTGCCGTTGTACATCGTGTTGCTGCTCGGCCTGCCGATCGTCCTGCCGTTGCTGGTCAAGCGGCCGGCCCAGGCCATCGGCCTGTCGCTGGTGTTGTACCTGATGGTGCAATGGCTGGGCTGGAATATTCCTGCGCACGACAACGGCCTTTGGTATTTCAATCCTCTGGCCTGGCAGGTGCTGTTCGTACTGGGTGGCGCCACAGCGCTGCATTCGACGCGCAGGCAGGCCGTGCCGACCCGCCCCTTGAGCCGCCAACCCCTGTTCCTCGCGTGCGCCACGCTCGTGACCTTCAGCGCGCTGGTTGCCTTGGGATGGCGCTGGCCGATGCTGCACGAGGCACTGGTGCCCGGCTGGTTCAGCCAACTGCTCTACCCCATCGACAAGACCAACCTCTCGCCGTCACGCCTTCTACACTTCGTGGCTTTGGCCTACTGTGTGGCCAAGCTGATACCTCAAGGTGCCTGGGTGAATCATCTGTTGGCACGCAAAGTCGGGCTGATGGGGCGCTATTCGCTCGAGGTCTTCTGCCTCAGCGTGGTGCTGGCACCGTTGGCCGACATGGCCAATGCCCTGGCAGATGATCTATTCGCGATGCAGATCGCGAGCGCGCTGGTCGGCGCAGGCCTGATGCTGGCTTTGGCCGAATGGCTGGAACTGAACAAACGACTGGGCCGTCCGCGGTCTGAGTTGCCAAAGCTTGAACTGCCGAAGTCCGAAAGGCCCGTGGTCGTACTCGGCAAAGGCCTTTGATCAAGCGTTGCCAGCCACTTTCAGGCGCGCTGCCTGGGTAAAGTCCAGCATGCGCTTGAGCGGCCGAACAGCTTGGGGAATCAGCGCCGGATCCACAGTGATTTCGTTGCTGCCGGCGCGCAGGCATTCCAGCGTGCGCTCAAGTGTGTTCATGGCCATCCACGGGCAATGCGCACAGCTGCGACAGGCAGCACCGTTGCCCGCTGTGGGCGCCTCGATCAGCGTCTTTCCAGGCACGGCCTGCTGCATCTTGTAGAAGATACCGCGATCGGTTGCCACGATCAGCGTCTGCTGCGGCAACGTACGGGCAGCGGCAATCAATTGGCTGGTGGAGCCCACGGCGTCAGCCAGTGCGATGACCTCTGCCGGCGACTCGGGGTGCACCAGAATCGCGGCATCGGGATACAGCGCACGCATGTCGCTCAGTTGGCGCGACTTGAACTCCTCGTGCACGATGCAGGCACCGTCCCACATCAGCATGTCAGCGCCGGTGTGGGTCTGGATGTAGTTGCCCAGATGCTTGTCCGGCGCCCAGATGATCTTCTCGCCGTTGTCCATCAGGCTCTCGACGATTTCCAGCGCGCAGCTCGACGTCACTACCCAGTCGGCCCGCGCCTTGACCGCTGCCGAGGTGTTGGCATAGACCACCACCGTGCGCTCGGGATGCTGGTCGCAAAAAGCCGAGAATGCATCGACCGGGCAACCCAGGTCCAGCGAGCAGGTCGCTTCCAGGGTGGGCATGAGCACACGTTTTTCAGGGTTGAGGATCTTCGCCGTTTCGCCCATGAACCGAACACCCGCCACCACCACGGTGCGAGCTGAGTGCTGGTTGCCAAAACGTGCCATTTCCAGCGAGTCGGACACACAACCGCCGGTTTCCTCGGCCAGCGCCTGGATCACCGGATCGCAGTAGTAGTGAGCAACCAGAACCGCGTCCTGAGCCTTGAGCTCGGCAGCGATGGCTGAACGGTAGTCGGCTTCCTGCTCCGGTGTCAGGGGCTTGGGCTGCTTGGCATCCAGGTGAGCCTGAACCAGAAGGCGTTCGGATATCTGCGTCATGGGGCAAGACCTGCGAGCGCTGATGCGCGAGAGTCGAGTATAGACCGGGCCGACAAGGGCCTGGGAGTATATGCCCTGGCTTTCGTGAGGCTTTTGAGGGCTGGCGCAGGCTACAGAGAAACGAGGTGTTAGCAAAGCCCTATCGCTGCAAGGATAGCCACCGAATTCCGAGCATAAAAAAACCCGCAGCTTTTGCAAGCTGCGGGTTTCGAAATGGTGGGTCGTGTGGGATTCGAACCTACGACCAATTGGTTAAAAGCCAACTGCTCTACCAACTGAGCTAACGACCCGTTTCGTGGGGCGTATAATACCGAATTCTTTTGGTAATTCAACACCCTACAGAAAAAAAATCAAAAATAACGTGTAGGGTCACTCACACCGGCCGCAGTGAAGCCTTCCGCGCGCAAGCGGCAACTGTCGCATTTGCCACAGGCCTGGCCTTCGTCGTTAGCCTGATAGCAGGACACCGTCAGGCCGTAGTCCACACCCAGTGCCACGCCCGCCTTGACGATTTCGGCCTTGCTCATGTTCTGCAACGGCGCCTGAATGGTGAAGCCATTGCCTTCCACTCCAGCCTTGGTAGCCAGATTGGCCAGGCGCTCGAAGGCCTCGATGAACTCGGGTCGGCAGTCCGGGTAGCCGGAGTAGTCGACCGCATTGACGCCAATGAAGATGTCCCGCGCCTCCAGCACCTCGGCCCAGCCCAGGGCCAGCGACAGAAAGACCGTGTTGCGCGCCGGCACGTAAGTCACCGGAATGCCCTCGCCCAAGGTTTCGGGAACGTCGATCGACGTATCGGTCAGCGCCGAACCGCCCATGCCGTCCAGATTCAGTCCAATGACCTTGTGCTGGACCACGCCCAGATCGCGAGCCACCCGCGCCGCCGCATTAAGCTCGGCGCGATGGCGCTGACCATAGTCGAAACTCATGGTGTAGCAGGCGTAGCCCTGGTCTTTGGCCATCGCCACTACGGTCGCGGAATCCAGGCCGCCGGAGAGCAGGATGACCGCTTTTTTCTGGTGCTCGGTTGTGTCGTTCATGTCAGCGCCCCGGCTCGTCGTTCCAAAGAAGTTTGTGCAATTGCATCTGCAGGCGCACCGGCAGGTTGTCGGCCACGATCCAGTCGGCCAGATCGGTTGCCCGCAATTGATCCTTGCTCGGCGAGAACAGTACTTCGCCAGCGCGCTGGTCCAGACCGTACTGAATCAGCTTGGAGACGGCCCAGTCGTAGTCTTCGCGCGAGCACAGGACGAATTTGACCTGGTCGTTGCGGGTCAGCAGCTCGATGTTCTCGTAGCGATTGCGATGGACCTCGAGGGAACCCGGGGTCTTCAAATCAAGCACCCGGCTGACTCGCGTGTCCACTGCGCTGATGTCGAGCGCACCGCTGGTTTCCACGGAAACCTCATAGCCCGCATCGCACAGGCGCTGCATCAATGGGATGGCATTGGGCTGGGCCAACGGCTCGCCCCCGGTCACGCACACATAGCGGGGCTTGTAGCTAGCCACCTGCTCCATGAGCGACTCGAGGGTGCGCTGGGTACCCCCGCTGAATGCATAGGCGCTGTCGCAGTATTGGCAGCGCAGAGGGCAACCGGTCAGGCGCACGAAAACCGTGGGCAGGCCAGCGGTCCGCGTCTCACCCTGCAAGGAGTAGAAGACTTCGGTAATGCGTAGTGTGTCTTGCATAGGGTCCACGGGCGTGACAGCGAAACAGGCTGACCGCCTCCGTTGGGCACTTCAGGCGGCCCGCGCTCGCGTGGCTTCAGGAAGCGTGTTCATAAAATGGCGGCAAATTCTAACAAAAAACCCGCGCCAGGCGCGGGTTTCTTCGAATCACTCGGCAAGCTTCATAATCTTTGCAGGTCTTTCTGCGCCAATTGCGCCGCGGAAGTACCCGGATACTGGGTCACAACCTGCTGCAGAATACCTTTGACTCGATCGGTATGACCGAGGCGACGTTCGACGTCGGCCAATTTGTACAGCGAATCCGGCACCTTATTGTGCTTGGGATACAGCTGGCTAACCTTGGCGAAGGCTTGACCTGCGCCTTGCAGATCACCTTTGGCAAGGTTGACCTCGCCCAGCCAGTACTGGGCATTGCCCGCATACTGGCTGTTCGGGTATTTGCGCAGGAATGCGGCAAATGCCTGGCTGGCCTTGTCGAAATCCTTGGCTTTGATCAGGTCGAAGGCTGCATCGTAATACAGCTTCTCCTTGGCCGGATCGCCAGGCTCTGAACTGGCTGTCGATTGACCGCCAGCCGATGAAGCACCAGCGCCGCCGGAGGCGCCGCTGGCTGAAGAATTATCCGGTTGGGCAGCGGGTGCAGGTGCAACCCCAGCGCCAATCCGACGATCGAGATCCTGATACCGCTCGAGCCCTTCCTGTTTCAGGCGCTGGATATCGTTTTGCTGGACTTCGACCTGACCTCGCAGACGCGCGATGTCTTCCTGCATTTGCTGCAGTTGCATGAACAGCTCGCCCTGAGCCGAGACAGGCGCTTGCGCACCTGACCCGGCCGAGGCGCCGTTCGTACCGTAACCTGCAGGCGGATAGCTGCCACTAACGGCGCCACTGTTACCGTAGCCTCCATTGTTGTTGCTATCGACCACAGGCACCGCGCCCCAAGCCATTACAGGCAGGGCGAAAGCCAGAACAGTTACAGCACGACGGCACGTTCGCATGACGAATTACTTACGCAGTTCGACGCGACGGTTTTGAGCCCACGACTGCTCGTCGTTGCCGGTAGCTACTGGACGCTCTTCGCCGTAGGAAACCAGTTCCAGCTGAGCTGGCGAGACGCCTTGCAGTACCAGGTAACGCTGAACGGCCTTGGCGCGACGCTCGCCCAGTGCCAGGTTGTACTCGCGAGTACCGCGCTCGTCGGTGTTACCTTCCAGGACGACGCGAGCGCCGTTGGCTTTCAGGTCCTTGGCGTGAACGTCCAGAGCGCGCATGGCTTCTGGCTTCAGGTCCGAGCTGTCGTATTCGAAGTAGAAGGTGGTGATTGCGCGCAGAGCAGCTTCTTCGCTCAGGGAACCGTCAACGGCACCGGTGTTTGCGCCGTAACCAGCGTTAGGGTCGACAGCAGCGCCGCCTTGACCAGCATCTTCGCCGCCTTTGGACGAGCAACCTACAGCTACGGACAAGGCCAGGGCCAGCGCAGCAAACTTACCAAACTTCAGCATTTCCATCGTGAAACTCCTAATGAACCCCAGTGTGTTAAGTACAACGTATTACGCCGCGTCAGTTCAGGTAAGGGGACCAGGACGGTTCTCTGACTTCGCCTTGAGCGGTAGGAAGCGGGAGCCTCACGCGGCCGTTTAGCGACACGAGCATCAAGACTCCCCGGCCCTGCTGGCGGGTGGCGTAGATTACCATGGTGCCGTTGGGCGCAACAGTAGGCGACTCATCAAGAGTTGAATCTGTGAGGATCTTTACGCTTCCGCGTTCCAGGTCCTGCGCCGCCACCTTGAAATTGGTGAAACCATCTTGCCGGTGAATCATTACAAGCGTCTTTTCGTCAGCCGAAAGTTTCGGGTTGGCGTTGTAGTTGCCCACGAACGTCACACGCTCGGCATTGGCGCCACCGGAAGTGCTGGTCTTGTAGATCTGCGGCTTGCCGCCACGGTCCGACGTGAAATAAAGCGTCGAGCCGTCCTTGCCCCAGAAGGGTTCGGTATCGATCGCCGGGCTGTTGGTCACGCGGGTCAATGCACGCGAAGACAGGTTCATCACGTAGATTTCCGGGTTGCCATCCTTGGACAGCACCAACGCCAGGCGGTTGCCGTCAGGTGAAAACGCCGGTGCGCCGTTCAGGCCTTCGAAGTTGGTCAGCTGCTCGCGGCGACCGGTGTCGACGTTCTGCAGGAAGATCCGCGGACGACGCTGCTCGAACGATACGTAGGCAATGTTGCGGCCATTGGGCGAGTAGCGTGGCGACAGGATCGGCTCGCGCGACTGCAGCAGGGTCACGGCACGTGCCCCGTCATAGTCCGAACGCTGCAGGGTGTAGCGAGTGGCGTTGGTACCGGCGCGCTCGGCGGTGACATAGAGCATGCGCGTGGAAAACGCACCCTTGATCCCGGTCAGCTTCTCGAACGACTGGTCGGAGATGAAGTGGGCCATGTCACGCAACTGATCGGTCGTGCCCGACACGCTGCCGGTTAACACAGGTTGCTGAGTGTTGACGTTGAGCAGTGCGTACTGCACCTGCAGGCGACCACCGGCCGGCGTGATGCTGCCGACCATGACGTACTGGGCGCCCAGCGCCTGCCAGTCGCGGTAGATGACTTCGCTGGCCTGGGACGGCTGGCTGATCATGTTCTGCGGTGGAATGGGTGAGTAGTAGCCCGAGTTGCGCAGGTCGTTTCCGACGATTTCGGCAATGTTGTCAGGCAACACGCTGCCACCCTGGAAGCCGAACGGGACGACCGCGATCGGCGTCGCCCGGTCGGCACCGCTGGTGACCAGAATGTTCTTTTCGTCCGCAGAGGCCATGCCGGCTGCGCAGCACAGGACGACGAGCAGTCCTCGAAGAAGGGTAATCACAAGGCAAGATCCTCAGGTGTAAATGTCATCTTGAAGGAACGATAGGGGTTGAAGTCAGCTGGTTTCAAACCCTGCATTTCCGTTAAACGGCCAATGTTCTTGACCGCAGCAACCGCCGAACTGTCGAAAGGTCCATCGCCACTGGAGCGCGAAACGCTGACGTTGGTGACGGTACCATCGGGCAACATGTTGATCTGCAATACCACAGTCATGTTCTTGCGTGCAGAAGGCGGACGTGCCCAACCTTCGGCTGCTCGCGAGCGAATGAGATCGTCGAAGTTGCCCGCGACTTCATCACCCTGCTCATCGGCGAGCGCCTGCTGGCGTTCGGGCTTGTCGGAAAGCAGATCGGCCAGTGCCTGCGCCTTCTTGTCTTCCGCAGCCTTGCGTGCCGCATCCTGGGCCTTCTTCTTCGCAGCGTCGGCCGCAGCCTTCTTCTTCGCGTCCTCGGCAGCCTTTTTCTTGGCATCTTCGGCAGCGGCGGCGGCAGCAGCTTTCTTGGCGTCGTCTTCGGCTTTCTTCTTCGCGTCTTCGGCGGCCTTCTTCTTGGCGTCTTCGGCAGCCTTCTTCTTGGCTTCCTCGGCCGCCTCCTTCTTGGCCTCCTCTTGCTCGGCTTTCTTCTTGGCGATATCGGCCAACTCACTCTTCTTGGCTTCGGCAGCTTTTTCAGCCGCTTCGGCCTTGGCCGCTTCAGCCTTGGCTGCGGCCGCCTCTGCCGCTTCCGCCTTGGCGGCGGCATCGGCTTTCTTGGCTTCGTCGGCCTTCTTCGCTGCTTCGGCCTTTTGAGCAGTTTCCTCTTTCTTTTGTTCCGCCGCCTTTATGGCTTCCTGTTCAAGCTTCTTGGTCTCCATCTGCTCGACTTCGGTCTGTCGCGCGGCAGACTTCTTCGCCTCGCCCGCCAGCTTCTGATTGGTCTGAGTGGTGGCCTGGCTCTTGGACTTGAGCTGATAGAGCGTAGCCTGCACGATGGGGCGCGCTTCGGGCAGTTCGGGCGTCATGGCGAAACTGACGAACAACATCCCGAAAATCAGCACGTGCAGGGCTACCGCCCAGACCGTGGGCCAGAAGAAGCTTTCCGAGGCTGAATGCTCTCGCTTTTGCATCACGGGGCCTCGGTAATCAAGCCAACGTTACCGACACCTGCCTGCTGCAAACCACCCATGGCGCCCATGACAGCGCCATAATCCACGGTCTTGTCACCGCGAATGAAGACTTGGGTCTTCTTCCCGTTGGCATTGCCCTGGTTGATGATCGCGGTCGCGGCCTGGGTCATCTGCGCCAGGGTCATGGCCTTGTCCTGCTGCTTTTCAGTGTCTACTTCCTTGCCGACGTTCCAGTAGTAGGTCTTGTCGGCCTTGATGGAAATGGTGAGCACCTGAGTGTTGTTGTCCTGCGGCAACGCTTCGCTGGAAACCTTGGGCAGATCGACCTTCACACCTTGGTTGATCATCGGAGCGGTGACCATGAAGATGACCAGCAGTACCAACATCACGTCGATGTAGGGCACCACGTTCATCTCGGCGACCGGCTTGCGTTTTGGGCGACGACCTCGAGTCATTGGGTTATCCCTGCTCACTCTTCGCTGGTGTGCACTTTACGGTGCAGGATGGCCTGGAACTCGTCAGCGAACGTGTAGTAACGGTTGATCAGGGTCTCGCTGCGGGCAGCGAAACGGTTGTAGGCAATAACGGCCGGAATGGCAGCGAACAGGCCGATGGCCGTGGCGATCAGCGCTTCGGCAATACCCGGTGCAACGGTCGCAAGCGTCGCCTGCTGGGCCGAAGCCAGACCGCGGAACGAGTTCATGATGCCCCATACGGTACCGAACAGACCGACATACGGGCTGGTGGAACCGACCGTGGCCAGGAACGGCAGGCCCTGCTCGAGCTTCTCTTCCTCGCGGGAGATCGCGACGCGCATGGCACGGCCGACGCCTTCCATCACGGCATCGGGGTCGACGCCCTGCTGCTGGCGCAGACGGGAGAACTCCTTGAAGCCGGCACGGAAGATCTGCTCGACGCCCGAATCCGGATCCGGATTGCTACCGGCCTGGCGATACAGCTTGGAGAGGTCGATGCCCGACCAGAAGCGCTCCTCGAAGCTGTCCAGAGCACGACGCCCGGCGCGCAGCATCGAGCTGCGCTGAAAGATCATGATCCACGAAGTGACCGAGGCGGCCACCAGAATCAGCATGACCAACTGCACCACGACACTGGCATTGCTGACCAAACTCCACATGGAGGTATGGTCGACGACGTTAGCTTCCACGCTTAATCTCCTGCATTGGATTATTTGCCCAGGTCGCCCGCGTCGGCGAGGGCCGCGCGCAAGGCTGGGGGAATGGCCTGGGGTTTGAAATTATCGGCGCGCACACAGGCCACCATGAACTGCCCTTCGCAGAGCAGCGTTGCGTCCTTCATCCGCCATACCTGCTGCTTGAAACGCAGGCTGGCGCGATTCAATTCGATTATTTCGGCGGTCACCTTCAGTTCGTCGTCCAACCGCGCTGGCGCATGGTAGCGCGCCTCTGCCGAATGGACGACGAACAGCAGGTTCTCTCCTGCCAACTGCGACTGGACGAACCCCAGCGCACGCAGGCGCTCGGTACGAGCCCGCTCCATGAATTTGAGGTAGTTGACGTAGTAGACGACGCCGCCGGCATCGGTGTCTTCGTAATAGACCCGACACTGATGAGCGAACACCTGAACCCCGTTTTGCGCGCGCATACTCTAGTGCTTACTCCTCAGGTTGCCAATCCGCCCAGGCAACTGTTTTTTCGTTGCGTGTGCAGGCAAAGCGCAGGCGAAAGCTGCGTCAGCCCCTAGGACCACGCAAACCCGAATTAGATCGCTGCGCAATGGGCCTTTCATGCGTCGATTTCGTCGGGTTGGGCATCACCGGCAGGCATGTCGCCCAACCGGTTGGGAATGTTAAGGCCGAAATGCAGGTAGGCGTGGCGAGTGACGACGCGCCCGCGTGGGGTCCGCATGATGTAGCCCTGTTGAATGAGGTAGGGCTCAAGAACATCTTCGATGGTGTGCCGCTCCTCGCTGATGGCCGCCGCCAGGCTGTCGACGCCCACCGGACCGCCGTCGAATTTCTCGATCATGGTCAGCAGCAGGCGCCGGTCCTGATGGTCGAAGCCGCGCTCGTCGACGTCCAGCATGTTCAAAGCCAGGTCGGCGATGGGCTTGGTGATGTGGCCCTTGCCCCGTACCTGGGCGAAGTCCCGGACCCGGCGCAACAGCCGATTGGCAATTCGCGGCGTACCGCGGGCGCGCCGGGCGATCTCGAAGGCGCCTTCATCTTCGATCGCCAGCCCCAGAATGTTGCCCGAGCGGCTGACGATGGTTGCAAGGTCCGCCGTGCTGTAGAACTCCAGACGCTGGACGATGCCGAAGCGGTCGCGCAACGGGTTGGTCAGCATGCCGGCACGGGTAGTGGCACCGACCAGGGTGAACGGTGGCAGATCGAGCTTGATGGAGCGTGCCGCCGGCCCCTCGCCGATCATGATGTCGAGCTGGAAATCCTCCATGGCGGGATACAGGACTTCTTCGACGATGGGCGACAGCCGGTGGATCTCGTCGATGAACAGCACATCGTGGGGTTCCAGATTGGTCAGCAGGGCCGCCAGATCTCCCGGCCGCTCCAGCACCGGGCCCGAGGTGCTCTTGATCGACACGCCCATTTCCTGGGCAATGATGTTGGCCAGGGTCGTCTTGCCCAGACCTGGCGGGCCGAAGATCAAGGTGTGATCCAGGGATTCGCTGCGCCCGCGTGCGGCCTGGATGAACAACTCCATCTGCTCGCGCACGGTGGGCTGGCCGATGTACTCGGCCAGGCTGAGCGGGCGGATGGCCCGGTCCTGTACTTCTTCGCGATCGCGGCCAGTGGCGGCGATCAGGCGGTCGGCTTCGATCACTTAGATCATTCCCTTCAACGAGCGGCGGATCAATTCTTCGCTGCTCAGCCCCTTGGCGTCGATGGCTGCCACGGCGCGGCTGGCTTCCTGGGGCTTGTACCCCAGGGAGATGAGCGCACTGACGGCATCGGCCTCGGCGCTGCTGACCGGCGCCGGGCCCTGCGGCCCGCTGGGCACCAGTTCGAACATGCTCGGCGTGGTTTGCCAGGCCTTGAAGCGATCCTTGAGCTCGACCAGCAGGCGCTCGGCTGTCTTCTTGCCCACGCCAGGTACCTTCACCAGCGCCGAGGTGTCCTGAGCCTGCACGCAACGTACCAGCTCATCGACATCCAGCCCCGACATCAGTGCCAGAGCCAGTTTGGGACCGACGCCGTTCAGGCGGATCAGCTCGCGGAACAGCTCACGCTCGCGCTTTTCATAGAAGCCATAGAGTAACTGAGCGTCTTCGCGCACCACCAGATGGGTGTGCAAGGTCACGGTTTCGCCGACCGGCGGCAGGCGATAGAGCGTGGTCATCGGCACTTCGAGCTCATAGCCCAGCCCGTTGACGTCGAGAATCAGGTGCGGAGGCTGCTTTTCAGCCAAGGTACCGCGCAGGCGTCCAATCACGTTTGAATCCTTTGTCGGAAGGCGCAGTCACGCCCTGCTCATGCTGGCCGGATCTTCGAATCCGTGGCCATCATTGCAGGACTTGGGTGAGCTGCAAGCAAAAAAGTTTGAAACGATGTAAGCCGCTATAGACGCAGGCGTCCACCGCGGCTGCGGGCGGTGCTCAGGCCATGGGGCATCAGGCTCGAACGGGTGTGCGCGTGGGTCAGTGCGATCGCCAGGGCGTCGGAAGCATCGATCTGGGGTTTCTGAGTCAGCTTGAGCAGGTGCATGACCATCATCTGTACCTGTTCCTTGTTGGCTGCACCGGTACCGACGATGGCCTGCTTGACCTGGGTGGCGCTGTACTCGGCAATCTCCAGCCCCTCCTCGGCCGCCGCAACGATGGCCGCACCCCGTGCCTGACCCAGCTTCAGGGCCGAGTCGGCATTGCGAGCCATGAACACCCGCTCGATGCCCATGGTCACCGGACCGTAGGTCTGGATCACTTCGCGCACACCGCGAAAAACGATCTGCAGACGATCGTGCAGCAGCCCCCCGCCGGTACGGATGCAGCCTGAAGCTACGTACTCGCAGCCTCGTCCGGTTTCACGCACGACGCCAAACCCGGTGATGCGCGAGCCTGGGTCGATTCCAAGAATTAAAGTCATAAAGCCTGCAGTAGTGAGAAACACGGCTGACGCCTTCGCGGGTCATCTACCCGCGAAGAGGCCAGCCCTGTTGAAGCATGGCTTCGATAAAACAAACAGGCCGATCAGCCGAGCTGTTCCATCACGGCATCGGATATTTCGGCATTGGAGTAGACGTTTTGCACGTCGTCCAGGTCTTCGAGCATGTCGATCAGTTTGAGCACTTTCTCGGCACCTTCCGCGTCCAGTTCGGCGCTGGTGGTCGGGGCCATGACGATTTCTGCCTCGTCGGCCTTGAAACCCGCCGCCTGCAGCGCATTGCCCACCGCGTAGAAGCTGGCGAACGAGGTGAACACGTCCATCGAGCCATCAGCGTGGGTGACGATGTCGTCGGCATCGGCCTCCATGGCTGCCTCCATCAAGGCATCTTCATCGACGCCCGGAGCGAAGGACAACTGCCCCTTGCGCTCGAACAGATAGGCCACCGAGCCATCGGTGCCCAGGTTGCCCCCGCATTTGCTGAACGCGTGGCGCACGGCGGCGGCGGTACGGTTGCGGTTGTCGGTCATGCACTCGACCAGCACCGCGACACCACCGGGACCATAACCCTCGTAGCTCAACTCGACCACGTCATCGCTGCCCGCCGCTCCGGTACCCCGGGCGATCGCACGATCGATGATATCGCGGCTCATGTTGGCGCTCAGCGCCTTGTCCAGCGCCAGCCGCAGACGCGGGTTGGACCCTGGCTCGCCGCCGCCCTGACGGGCTGCGACAGTCAGCTCACGAATCCACTTGGTGAAGATCTTGCCCCTCTTGGCATCCTGGCGCTCTTTGCGGTGCTTGATGTTCGCCCACTTGGAATGACCAGCCATAACGCAACTCCGATTTCTGTGTGTTACCCATACGACCCTGCCTCGGCAAGGTTTTCCACTGCCCAACGCAAGGGCGCATCCGAAGATGCGCCCTGTCAGCCGTCACTCAGCCTTGGGCTGTTCGCGCAGACGAATGTGCAGCTCACGCAGTGCCTTGGCATCGACGACACCAGGTGCCTGGGTCATGACATCGGCGGCACTTTGTGTTTTCGGGAACGCAATGACTTCACGAATCGACTGCGCGCCAGTCATCAGCATGACCAGGCGATCCAGGCCGAAGGCCAGGCCGCCGTGTGGTGGCGCGCCGTATTTCAGGGCATCGAGCAGGAAGCCGAACTTCTCTTCCTGTTCCGCCGCTTCGATGCCGAGCAGACGGAACACAGCCTGCTGCATGTCCTTGCGGTGGATACGGATCGAACCGCCGCCCAACTCGGTGCCGTTGAGCACCATGTCGTAGGCACGCGACAGCGCTGTAGCCGGGTTGGCCTCCAGCTCGGCCGGGGTGCACTTGGGGGCGGTGAACGGGTGGTGCAGCGCGCTGAAGCTGCCGTCTTCGTTCTCCTCGAACATCGGGAAGTCGACGACCCACATCGGCGCCCATTCGCAGGTCAGCAGGTTAAGATCGTTACCCAGCTTGATGCGCAGCGCGCCCAATGCCTCGCTGACGATCTTGGCCTTGTCGGCACCGAAGAACACGATGTCGCCATCGACCGCACCGACGCGATCCAGGATCACGTTGAGGTTGGCTTCCGGGATGTTCTTGACGATCGGCGACTGCAGGCCTTCGACGCCCTTGGCGCGCTCGTTGACCTTGATGTAGGCCAGGCCCTTGGCGCCGTAGATGCCAACGAACTTGGTGTAGTCGTCGATCTGCTTGCGCGGCATGCTCGCCCCGCCTGGAACGCGCAGTGCGGCAACGCGGCACTTGGCATCGTTGGCCGGACCGCTGAAGACCTTGAATTCGACGTCCTTGAGCTGGTCGGCAACGTCGACCAGTTCCATGGGGTTGCGCAGGTCCGGCTTGTCCGAACCGTAGCGGCGCATGGCTTCTTCGAAGGTCATGTGCGGGAACTCGCCGAATTCGACGTCCAGCACTTCCTTGAACAGCTGGCGCACCATGGTTTCGGTGAGGCCGATGATTTCCTTCTCGTTGAGGAAGCTGGTCTCGATGTCGATCTGGGTGAACTCAGGCTGACGATCGGCACGCAGGTCTTCGTCGCGGAAGCATTTGGCGATCTGGTAGTAACGGTCGAAACCGGCCACCATCAGCAACTGCTTGAACAGCTGGGGCGACTGCGGCAGGGCGAAGAAACTGCCGGGGTGGGTACGGCTGGGAACCAGGTAGTCACGCGCGCCCTCGGGTGTGGCCCGGGTCAGGATCGGCGTTTCGACATCGAGGAAGCCGTTCTCGTCGAGGTAGCGACGGATGCTGGTGGTGATGCGCGAGCGCAGGCGCAGCTTCTCGGCCATCTCGGGACGGCGCAGGTCGATGAAGCGGTAGCGCAGGCGGGTTTCCTCGCCAACGTCGGAGTATTCGTTGAGCGGGAACGGCGGGGTTTCCGCTTCGTTCAACACTTCGAGCTCGTAACCCAGGACTTCGATGGCACCGGACGCCATGTTCGGGTTGACCGCACCGGCCGGGCGCGCGCGGACCTTGCCAGTGACCTTGACCACGTACTCGCTGCGCACGCGATCAGCGGCGGCGAAGCTGTCGGCGCGATCGGGGTCGAAGACCACCTGGGCCATACCTTCACGGTCCCGAATGTCGAGGAAGATCACCCCGCCATGGTCGCGACGGCGATGGACCCAGCCGCACAGGGTTATTTCCTGACCTTCCAGGGTCTCGTTCAGTTGGCCGCAATAGTGGCTGCGCATCATAGTAGTGGTTTCACTTCTCGTAATTCATGATTCGATGACGGCGTGTAGCTGGACACGCGGCACCCTGGACATCGTGCAGGAGCGGGCGGGAGCCTGACAACTCACTCGGCCTTGTCGCCACCCGCCAGATTCTTCTTGTTGCCGGTCTTGAAGTCGGTCTCGTACCAGCCGGTACCGCTCAGGCGGAAACCTGGCATGGAAAGCATCTTCTTCAATTCCGGCGCCTGGCAGGCAGGGCAATCGGTCAAAGGCTCGGCGCTGATCTTTTGAATGACTTCCATCTGGTGACCACAGGAAGCACATTGATAGTCGTACATCGGCATGGGTAGTGTCTCGGCAACCAAATAACCGCGGCGCGAGCGGCGCCAGGGTGAAACGCGGGATTATATCCGGTTAATCGGCGCCGCGCAGCCGTCCAAGGTAACAGACGACGCACGATCGCGCCCCATCAGGTGAGTGACACAGACCACGCGCACCAGCCCGCTGAAATTCTTCACGCCGCCATGGCGCAGGTGGACTTCGCGGTCGACATAGGAAAGCAGTGCGTTCACGGTGCACTCATTGGCCAGGGCGATGCGTTCGAGGATCTCCCAGTAGATCCGTTCCAGACGCAGGCAGGTGGCGAACCCGTTCAGGCGAACCGAGCGGGAGACGGGTCGAGCCATGCCCATGTCGAAGTTTTCTGCGTAGGGATCGACGGCAAGCCTGCTCGACCGGTCGAGCTGTCGTGCTCGGGTGATGATGTTTCCTTCCATGGATCCGTGCCTCCTTGATGATCGCCACCTCCAACCCTGGAGATGTGCTGACGGATCTATGGAAGCGTATCGAGGCGCGATGCCGACAGAGGAATAAAGAGTTGCAGTCGTGCGAAGAGCGGCGTCGTTGTGTAGGAGTGAACCGTGCTTCGACCAGCCGCGAAGGCCTGGATCGGCACGGCGGGTCCCCTGCTCACGCGGGGTGCCGCCGCGTCGAAAAGAATCAGCCTTCGAGCAGCGAACGCAGCATCCAGGCAGTCTTCTCATGCACTTGCATGCGCTGGGTCAGCAAGTCGGCCGTCGGCTCGTCACTGACCTTGTCCAGCAGCGGGAAGATGCCACGGGCAGTGCGGGTGACGGCTTCCTGGCCTTCGACCAGTTGCTTGATCATGTCCTGAGCCGAAGGCACCCCCTCTTCTTCCTTGATCGAAGACAGACGGGCATACACCGAATAGGCGCCCGGTGCCGGGAAGCCCAGGGCACGAATACGCTCGGCAATGGAGTCCACTGCCAGCGCCAGCTCGGTGTACTGCTCTTCGAACATCAGATGGAGGGTACGGAAAGCCGGGCCGGTGACGTTCCAGTGGAAGTTGTGGGTCTTGAGGTAAAGCACGTAGGTGTCGGAGAGCAGACGGGACAAGCCGTCCACGATCGATTTGCGATCTTCTTCGCTGATGCCGATATCGATTGCCATGTAATGTCCTTGTAGACGATGAATATACACCCCACTGGTGGATGCCCACTTTACCAAGACCCATCGACCCGCGCAGCCTTTGCCTTGCGTGTGTTGCGCCGACTATCCGCCCGACGGCGGTGGACGGCGCTGCGGTCGATTTGAGAAGGATCCGGGTTTGCTGTTAAATAGGCGGCGTGTCGCCCGGCGATTCATCAAGCCGCGGCGCATAGGCTGATCCCTGCAGATGCCCGGCAATTCTTTTCATCCCAACGCTGTGCGTGGTGCGGTATCAGCTCTTCCTGATGCCTGATCTTAGAGTGAGCCAATCAAATGTTGAAAATCGTCCACCTTCTGACGGGCGCAGCGGCCGTGCTGCTGTCCTTCATACCAAGCCTGCGGGCCGATGTAGCGCCTTATCTGCAACAACCCGACGCAATCTATCTGGCGCTGTTCGGTCTGCTCAATCTGCTTTTGGCTCCAGTGATACCGCGCTGGAACAGGGGCCCACGTCATCTGTTGCAAAACCTGGTCAGTGTATTGCTGGTCGCCTCGGTGATCACCCAGACCCTGACATTGCTGGTACCGCTGCCGGCCATCGGCATTCTGCCGGGTCTGCTGTGCGCGCTGCTCGCGTGCCTGGCGCACCTGTCGATCAGCTTCTATCGTGCGTCTCCGGCGCCCAGCGCCGTGCAGTACGACATGACCAACCGCGATACGGGCACCGTGAAGTGGTTCAACACGTCCAAGGGCTTCGGCTTCATTTCGCGTGACTCGGGCGACGACATCTTTGTGCATTTTCGTGCCATTCGTGGCGAAGGTCATCGCGTATTGGTCGAAGGCCAGCGCGTCGAGTTTTCGGTGATGAACCGTGACAAGGGGCTGCAGGCCGAAGACGTGATCGCGGCATCGCCACGTCGCTGAATCCAGCAGGCAATAAAAAACGCGGGCTTTGCCCGCGTTTTTTATTGCCTCGAAAAAGACCTCAATAATGAGGCGGCGGCGCTTCCTGAGTGGCCGTCTCGAACTGGCCAACCATCTCTTCCTGACGCTTGAGCAAGGCTGCGAGCTGCATCTGCAGGCGCTCGATGGCCCGCTGCTGCAAGATCAGTTCGTCGCTGAGCGAGGACAAGGTGTCATCCTGGAACGCCAGGCGGGTCTCCAGCTCCATCACGCGATCTTCCAAGCTCATGCCCTGCCCTCCGCGAAAACGAATTCGTCGCCCAGCAGGCTGGCCAGCTTTTCACGAACCGACGCCAGCTGCTCAGCGGTATAGGGTACGGCTGGCAACTTGCCCCAGACCGGCGCAGGCCATGCGACATCGGCGCGATACCGGACGATTACATGCATGTGCAACTGGCTGACTACATTGCCCAGGGTGGCAATATTGATCTTATCGGCGTCATAGCCTTGGTGAAGCAATTTCGCCAAGGCATGGGTTTCATTCCACAGCATTTGATGGTCCGCCTCGTCCAACTGGAAGACTTCGCTGATATCGGGACGACGTGGCACCAGAATGAACCAGGGATAGTTGGCATCATTGCTGAGCAGCAGACGACACAGTGGGAAGTCACCCAGGACATGAGTGTCTTGGGCAAGTCGGGCATCCAGGCTGAACACGGGCGTTCTCCAGAAAGCGGGATGGGGGACCGGGCCGTGGCCACGAATCATCGGGCACCAAGGATACCGTGCCCGGTCGGCTTTGTTCGAGGTCGTCGCGCATCCAGCTGATCAACTGCGCTACGCAAGTCCGTCAGTATGCCCGGAACGGGGCACAGTGCTGGTGCCCCTCGCCCCAGGATCGCTCGCCTTGTCGGACCTCGAACGACACGCGCTGTCAGGACCTCACGCATTCCATTCAGTACTACACGTAACTACCTGACCAGCGGTACTTCTTTGGGCCAGCACCACATTCCCAATTTCACGAGCTGGGCTAGCCTTCCGATTCACGACGTCACTTTTCGCACCAAAAAGATCCACCGGGAGCGCTGTCGGTGCACGGAGACTTCGGAATCTACCCACTCATGTCACCCTTCGGTAACGTTTGCGCAGCGAAATGGGAGGCGATCGCACTCACGACACGGTGACCGAAAAAACAGGCAATGGCTCGACAGGCAGGAATCCCGTGGGCTTCGCCAAGGCGAAGGAAGAAAAGTGAAAAATATGTGAACTGCTGGCACGTTTGTGCACGCTTGTTGCATTCACCATCGCAAGGTCCGGCGGGGACGTGGGAAGACGATAACCGTGGACAAAGAGTAAACCGTCGCAGAGTGTGTTCGTGCATTCGCAACTTGGCAGTGTCAACGGTTCAATCCACGGCAGTGCGTAAAGGCAACACGGATGAAACAGCGTTAGTGCACACGAGCAAGCGAAGTGCAGTTGCAAGCGCGAACTTGAAAGTATCGCCAACATGGCTGGCGTGGTATACGTTCCGCGCCGTCATAAAAAGAAAGAACTGCCTCAGATAAAAAAACAGGTGAGGCAGTGGTTACTCTTCTTAAAACCAAAGGAGCAAATCACGATGCGCGTGATGAAGTGGAGCATGATCGCACTGGCTGTAACAGCCGGCACCTCGCAGTTGGCTTTGGCGTCCGCCCAGGACGATTCCAAGGGTTTCGTGGAAGACAGCACCCTGAACCTCAAGCTGCGCGCCCTGTACATGAACCGTGACTACAAGCACGGCGCGGGCAACCCTACCGCTGGCAGCGACAAGGGCTATCGCGAAGACACCGGTCTTGGCGCCCAGATGTTCTACGAGTCGGGCTTCACCCAGGGCACCATCGGTGCAGGTGTGGATGCAATGGGCTTTGGTTCGGTACGTCTGGACGGCGGTACCGGTCGCCGCAGCAACGGCCTGTTCGCAGCCGATGACGAAGGCAACCTGGAGCACAGCCAGACCAAGGGTGGCGCGGCCGTCAAGTTCCGCTTCTCCAATACCGTGCTCAAATACGGCCAACAGATCGTCGCCAGCCCGGTCTTCGCGACCGATGACGGTCGTCTGTTGCCTGAAGTCGCCACCGGCACCTCGATCACCAGCAACGAAATTCAGGACCTGACCCTGAACATCGGCCGCTTCACCTCGATGAGCGCACAGACCGGCATGGGTCGCGACTCTCTGGGCCTGAAGTCCGCCGACATCGCCGGCGCCACCTACGCCTTCACCAAGAACTTCACCGGTACGGTTGCAGCGTCCGACGTGGAAGACTACTGGAAGCGTCAGTACGTCAACCTGAACTACACCCTGCCGATCGACGATCTGCAGTCGCTGAACTTCGACTTCAACGCCTATCGCACCAAAAGCCAGGGCGAAGACCTGGGCGGCGACGTCGACAACAAGATCTGGAGCACCGCGGTTGCCTATAGCCTGGGCGCGCACAAGTTCACCCTGGGCTACCAGCGCAGCTCCGGTGACACCGGTTACGCCTATGGCGTGGACGGTGGTGGCACCGTGTTCCTGAACAACTCCGTACAGTACTCCGACTTCGTCGGCGCCGAAGAGAAGTCGTGGCAGGTTCGCTATGACCTCAACATGGCTACCTACGGCGTACCGGGCCTGAGCTTCATGACTCGCTACATCACTGGCGACAACATCGAAGCCAGCAACGGCGAAGAAGGCAAAGAGCACGAGTGGGACTTCGAGACCAAGTACGTGGTTCAGCAGGGCCCGATCAAGGACATGTCCTTTCGCCTGCGTAGCGCCGTGTACCGCGCCAACAATGCCTACGACGCCGACTACGGTCCGTCGAACAACGATCTGCGCTTCATCGTCGAGTATCCGCTCAGCATCATGTAATTCCTGCGGATAGCTGCACCCTTGAAAAGCCCGGCCCCGCCGGGCTTTTCTGCGTCTGGGTTCCCATGCTCCGCAAAGCGCGGCCCTATGCCTGTACGTCGTCCAATCACGCCCGTACAATGCCAGGCCTCGATAAAATTTCGCCAAGACAACGGTCAACCATGCGCACCAGTCAATATCTGCTCGCCACACAGAAAGAAACCCCTTCCGATGCCGTCGTGATCAGCCACCAGCTGATGCTGCGTGCTGGCATGATCCGCAAGCTCGCCTCGGGCCTGTACACGTGGCTGCCGATGGGTCTTCGGGTGATGCGCAAGGTTGAGCGGATTGTGCGCGAGGAAATGGACGCCGCCGGTGCCCTCGAGGTGCTGATGCCGGGTATCCAGCCGGCAGAACTGTGGCAGGAATCGGGTCGCTGGGAGCAGTACGGCCCTGAACTGCTGCGCCTGAAGGACCGCCACGACCGTGAGTTCTGTGCAGGCCCCACCCACGAAGAAGTCATCACCGACCTGATGCGCAACGAGCTGAACAGCTACAAACAGCTGCCCATCAATCTGTACCAGATCCAGACCAAATTCCGTGACGAGATCCGTCCGCGCTTCGGCCTGATGCGTGGCCGCGAATTCATCATGAAAGATGCTTACTCCTTCCATGCCGACCAACCGTCGCTGCAGGTCACCTACGACCGCATGCACCAGGCCTACAGCAACATCTTCACTCGCCTGGGCCTGAAGTTCCGCGCTGTGGAAGCCGACAACGGCTCTATCGGCGGCGCCGGCTCCCACGAGTTCCATGTGCTGGCAGAGTCTGGCGAAGACGACATCGTGTTCAGCGATACGTCCGACTATGCGGCCAACATCGAGAAGGCCGAAGCGATTCCACGCGAGACCGAGCGTGGTGCTGCGCAGGAGGAACTGCGCCTGGTCGACACGCCCAATGCCAAGACCATCGCGCAACTGGTGGAAAACTTCGGCCTGCCGATCGAGAAAACCGTCAAGACGCTGGTGGTCCATGCCGCCGAAGAAGGCAAGTTGATTGCCTTGGTCATCCGTGGGGATCATGAGCTGAACGAGATCAAGGCGGCCAATCAGCCTCAGGTCGCCAGCCCGCTGGTCATGGCCAGCGAAGCCGAACTGCGTTCGGCCATCGGTGCAGGTGCAGGTTCCCTGGGCCCGCTGAACCTGCCGCTGCCGTGCATCATCGATCGCTCCGTCGCCTTCATGAGCGATTTCGGCGTAGGCGCCAACATCGACGACAAGCATTACTTCGGCGTCAACTGGGAACGTGATCTCCCGCTGCCTGAGGTGGCCGATCTGCGCAACGTGGTTGACGGCGACGCCAGCCCGGATGGCCAGGGCACCCTGACCATCAAACGTGGTATCGAGGTAGGTCATATCTTCCAGCTGGGCACCAAGTACAGCGAAGCCATGAAGTGCCAGGTACTGGGCGAGAACGGCAAGCCGGTGACTCTGGCCATGGGCTGCTACGGGATTGGCGTATCGCGCGTGGTCGCAGCGGCCATCGAGCAGAACAACGATGCCGGGGGCATCATCTGGAGCGACACCCTGGCGCCCTTCCAGGTGGCACTGGTACCGCTGCGCTACGAAACCGAACAGGTCCGCGAGGCCACCGATCGGTTGTACGCGCAACTGACCGAAGCGGGTTTCGAAGTGCTGCTGGACGACCGCGACAAGAAGACCAGCCCCGGCATCAAGTTCGCCGACATGGAGCTGATCGGCATTCCTCACCGGATCGTCATCAGCGACCGCGGCCTGGCCGAAGGCAACCTGGAATACAAGAGCCGTACCGAGGACGCAGCCCAGGCTTTGCCTGTCGACGAAGTCCTGTCTTTCATCCAGGCTCGCGTGCGCCGCTGACAGACTCGAGAAACCATGTTCAAGCGAACTACCATGGCCCTCGGGGGTGCTGCCCTGTGCAGCACCCTGCTGGTCAGTGGCTGTGCCAACCAGATGTCGCAACGCAACGAACACGAGGAGCGGATCGAGCGCAAGCTGCTCGAACACAGCCTGCAGATCGACCTGGGCAAGCCCGAGGTCCTGCAGACACCGCAACGCCGCGTGCGCATTCGCGAACTCAAGGACTTCGAAGTCACGGCGTTCGAGACCACCCGTCACTACGATCGCTACACCCCCTACCAACCCTGGCGCGAGGTCTACGAGATCCCGCTGGGCGCGGTTGCCGTGGTGGCGGGCGTGGGCGCCAATGTGATGAACGTGGCGACATTCGGCAGTCTGCCCGATAGCGTTACCAAGGATTGGGTCAGCTATGGATTTGCCGGTCTCAATCCGTTCATGAACGTGCAATCCAACGGCCGCGCCGAGCAGAACCTGGCCAGCATCGACGAGGTGCAGACCGACAAGCGCGTGGAGCACAACAGCACGCCCTGGAGCGAGCGGCCCGTTCAGGTCGGCACCGGTCGCAAGACCTTCGACCTGGAGACCGATGCCAACGGCGTGTTGCGCATCAATCTGCTTGACAGCCCGTTCGCCGAACAGGATCTGACCCGTGTCACGCGCTTGCAGCTGAGCGTGGTGGACGAGGACAGCCAGACCCGCGCCAGCGCCCTGCTGCCGGTCAGCCCGGATCTGCGCGGCAAGCTTGCCGAAGCGCACAGGCTGATTTTCGATGACCTGGAAGGCGACGAGGTCGGTCAGTGGGTGTTTCGGGTCAAGCGACTGGCTGAACTGGGTCTGGAAGATGAAGCCAGTGAGCTGGAACAGAGCCTGATCGAATTGACCCGCAACGATCCTGAATTGCAGCAGGATTTCCTCAAGTCGCTGCGCAGGGAAACCGGGCGACTGGTTGCCGATCCTGGAACCTGAGCCCGCCGATCAGCGCTCGCTGAACAGCTCCAGCTGCTCGTGAGCGCCACGCAGGTCCAGCAGACGCACGCCGATGCCCAACAGCCGCACCGGCTTGCCACCTCGGGCGAACGCCTGACCCAATAGCTGCTGGTAGCTTTCCAGGTCCCTGCCCGCCCCGGCCTGCTCCAGGGTGGTCTGGGTGAAATCGTGGAACTTCACTTTGACGAACGGCTTGCCGGGGCGATAGCTGCTGTCGATCCGCCCGATACGTTCGGCCAGGGTCTGCATCAGCTCCGGAAGCTTGCCAAGGCAGCTGGCCAAGTCCGGCAGGTCTGCCTCATACGTGTTTTCCACGCTGATGGACTGCCGCCGGCTATCGTTCTGCACCACACGATCGTCGATACCGCGGGCCAGGCTGTAGAGGCGCTCGCCGAAGCTGCCGAATTCGCGCACCAGCGCCAATTTGCTCCACTCACGCAACTCCAGGCAGCTGTCGATGCCCAGGCGCGCCAGTTTGTCCGCAGTGACCTTGCCCACGCCGTGCAGCTTGGTAACCGGCAAGGCTGCAACGAAGTCCTCGACCTGTGGCGGGGTGATGACGAACAGCCCATCGGGCTTGCGCCAGTCGCTGGCAATCTTGGCCAGAAACTTGTTCGGCGCCACGCCGGCCGAAACGGTGATGTGCAGACGCTTGGAAACCTTGCGCCGAATGTCCTGAGCGATACGCGTGGCGCTGCCGGAAAAATGCGGGCAGTCGGAGACGTCGAGGTAAGCCTCGTCCAGTGACAGCGGCTCGATCAGGTCGGTGTACTCGCGAAAGATGCCCTGAATCTCCCGCGATGCTTCTTTATAGGCATCCATGCGGGGCTTGACGATGGTCAGGTCGGGACAGAGTTTGACTGCATGACGTGAACTCATGGCCGAGCGCACGCCATAGGCGCGCGCCTCGTAGTTGCAGGTGGCGATCACGCCGCGACGCTCCGCAGAGCCACCGACGGCCAGAGGCTTGCCGGCCAGCCGCGGGTCGTCACGCATTTCGATGGCGGCGTAGAAGCAGTCACAGTCGACATGGATGATCTTGCGCTGCGTCATGGTCTGGGCGGGGTACCGGGCGGGTAATGGATCGTACACATACCACGGTATTATCCCACTCGCAGCGCCAAGCGCCATCACCAAAGCCTGACGGTGCTGTTTCGGCTCATCGAAAAAATATCGGAAATACCGCTGAAAGCCCCGCCCCGCCTGCCTCTTCCGGCCACTGGCAAAGCTAAGCGATTGATGGAAAAGAGTTTTCTTGAAATCAGGGTTTGACAAGCGCGCGCTGCGCTGTAGAATAGCCCACACAGACGCGGGATGGAGCAGTCTGGTAGCTCGTCGGGCTCATAACCCGAAGGTCGTCGGTTCAAATCCGGCTCCCGCAACCAAACAACGAAAAAGGCCACTTGAAAAAGTGGCCTTTTTTGTTGCCTGCGTTTTGCCCGACCGCTGATTATTCAATCAGGTCGTCAGGCCGATCCACATCGCGGTAGATACCCAGGTCATCACACGCCACACGATGCAGGTGTTCTTCGGCAAACAGTCGTCGTGCACCTTGATCGCCACGCAACACCAGCAGCTGTTCGCGGAAAGCGCGGCCAAAGCCCACCGGGTGCCCCTGCCCTCGCGGGCCATGGGCGATGCTGATGCGCTCCAGCGCCATGGACCGGCGCACCTTGGCGAAGGTGCCAGCAGTCACGAACGGCATGTCGCCCAGGCACACCAACCAGCCATCGGCGTTGGCACTGGCTTCGACGCCGGTGCGCAGGCTGTCGCCCATGCCTGCGGAGTCGAGAAGCACCACTTCGCAGCCGTAAGCCTGGGCGACCTCTATCACTTGTGTCTTGTGCGTACGGGTGACCAGCACACGACGCTCGACTGCCTCGCCGAGATTGCGCAGCACCTGCTGAATGACACTGCGCTCGATACCATCCAACCCTCGACACCGAGCGAGCAGTTTATCGCTGCCCTGCCCTGCCGCTTCCTGAAAACGCCGACCCTCTCCCGCAGCGAGGATCAGGGCGCAAGGTGCAATGATGGCTGACATGTCGTTGAGCTCCGGTGATCACATGGCGCACTGCAGATGGAATGGCGTCGCGATCAATACAGGTTGGGTTCCATTTCCAGCGCTACGCCAAAGCGCGACTGGATATCGTCCTGGATCCGCTGAGCCAGCGCATACAGCTGCTTGCCTGAGGCGCCGCCGTAGTTGACCAGCACCAGCGACTGCAAGCGGTGCACGCCAGCGTCGCCGTCGCGATAGCCTTTCCAGCCTGCGCGCTCGATCAACCAGCCGGCCGCCAGCTTGAAGAGCCCATCGGCCTGGGGATAGGCCACTGCATCGGGATGCTCGCGGCGAATGGCGTCCAGCACCGGCGCGGTCACTACCGGATTCTTGAAGAAGCTGCCGGCGTTGCCCAGTTCGGCAGGATCGGGAAGCTTTTCGCGACGAATGCTGCAGATGGCGGCACTGACGTCCTTGGGCGTGGGGTGCTGGATACCCTGGTCGGCCAATCGTTGACGCACAGGGCCGTAGTCCAGATGCACCGGCGCCGAGCGCGACAGCTTGAAACGCACACGCAGGATCACCCAGCGTCCGGGCTGGCGCTTGAACACGCTGTCGCGATAGCCGAAGGCGCAGTCGGTGACACTGAAGTCGCGGACCTGCAGCGTGTCCCGGTCCAGCGCGGTCAGGCCGGCGAACACGTCCTTGATCTCGACACCGTAGGCCCCGATGTTCTGCATCGGTGCCGCGCCCACGGTGCCGGGGATCAGGCTGAGGTTTTCCAGCCCCGCCAGACCCAGCTCGAGCGTCTGCAACACGAAAGGATGCCACGGCTCGCCGGCTTCGGCTTCCAGCAATACCTGATCGCCATTTTCTTCGAGCACACGGACACCACGGCTGTCCATGCGCACCACCAGCAGCTCGCTCAGGTCAGTGGTCAGCAGCAGGTTGCTGCCGCCACCGATGACCAGCACGCGCAGATTCCTCGTCGCCGCCCACGCCAGTGCCTGCTCGAGTTCGCCATCGCTGTGCACGGAGACGAAGAACGCCGCTCGAACGTCGATGCCGAACGTGTTGTAGGGCTTGAGCGACTGGTTGGCGCGGATGTCCAGGCTCATGACGCCAGCAGGCGCCGCACGCGCTCAAGATCTTCGGCGGTGTCGACACCGGCGGGTGGCGCCTGGACGGCGTCGGCGACATGGATGCGCACACCGTGCCAGAGCGCGCGCAGCTGCTCCAGGCGCTCGGTGCTTTCCAGCCAGCAAGGGCCCCACTGCACGAAATCCTGCAGGAAGCCGGCACGGTAGGCATAGATGCCGATGTGACGACGATAGGGCACCTGGGCTGGCAGGACGTCGCGATCGTTGGCGAAGTCATCGCGCGCCCAGGGCAGCGGTGCGCGACTGAAAGTCAGCGCCAGGCCGTTAAGGTCCGTGACGACCTTGACCACGTTGGGGTTGAACAGTGCCTCCACGTCTACGATCGGCTCGGCCAAGGTCGCCATGGCGGCCTCGCGACTGGCGGCGAGATTGGCCGCCACCTGGTCGATCACCACCGGTGGAATCAACGGCTCGTCGCCCTGCACATTGACTACGATCGCGTCGGCATCCAGGCCCAGCGCCTGGCAGACCTCGGCCAGGCGGTCGGTGCCGGACTCGTGGTCAGGACGGGTCATCACCACTTCGGCGCCGAAGGCACGGCAGGCGGACTCGATACGACCGTCGTCGGTGGCGACCACCACCCGCGCAGCGGTGCTCTTGCAGGCCTGCTCCCAGACATGCTGGATCATCGGCTTGCCAGCGATCATCTGCAGCGGCTTGCCCGGCAGGCGCGTCGACTGGTAGCGGGCGGGGATCACGACAGTGAAGGCCGTGCTCATTTATCCAGGCGCTCGTCGTCGGTGAGGGTGCGGGCTTCGGTTTCCAGCATCACCGGAATGCCGTCGCGAATGGGATACGCCAGGCCTGCGCCCTTGCTGATCAGTTCGGTCTTGTCGGCGCTGAGCTTGAGCGGACCCTTGGTGATCGGGCAGGCGAGAATGTCGAGCAGTTTGGTGTCCATGGAAAATCCTTCAAGGCAAGAGAATCAGGGCAAAAGGCCGGTCAGGCGCTGGTCGAGCCAACCGATGAAGCGTGGCGAGGGCTGGGCGTCGACGGCCAGGTACCACCAATCCGCGGCGGCGAACTCGCGGCACTTCACAGCATCCTTCTCGGTCATGACCACCGGCAGCGGCGGCTCGAAACTCAGGGCCTGAGGCGTGAACCGGGCATGGTCGGCGAAAGGGTGCGCGACAGGCTGCCAGTGTAGCGCCTGCAGGGTGTCGAAGAAACGTTGCGGATTGCCGATCCCGGCCACGGCGTGAAGGGCCTGTCCGGGGGGGAAATGGCTCAAGGGTCGGCGTTCGCCGCTGCGCACGTTGATCAGCGCCTGGGCTTGCAGGGTCAGGCCGTAGCCTTGCGGGGAATCGTCGGCGGCACCGTTGCACAGCACGGCATCCACCGTCTGCAGGCGTTCGGCGGGTTCGCGCAACGGGCCTGCAGGCAGGCAGCGGCCATTGCCCAGTCCGCGCGCGGCGTCGATCAGGACCAGTTCGATGTCACGAGCCAGGCGGTAATGCTGCAGACCATCGTCACTGAGGACGAGGTCCACGGGTTCGGCATCGAGCAGCGCACGCACAGCGCGGCCCCGATCGGGGTCGATCACCAGCGGTACGCCACTGCGCTGCACGATCAGCAGCGGTTCATCGCCCGCCTGGGCTGCGTCCTGATCGGCGCTGACCCGCCACGGCAGGCTCGGCGGCTGGGCGCCGTAGCCGCGACTGACCACGCCGACGCGCAGGCCGCGGGCGCGGCAATGCTCGATCAGCCAGAGGATCATCGGTGTCTTGCCGGTGCCACCGACGGTAATGTTGCCGACCACCAGCACCGGTACCGGTGCTCGGTAGATCTCGCCCTGCCCGGCCTCGAAGCGCCGCCGCTTGCGCAGCACAACGTGGCGGTACAGGCATTCCAGCGGACGCAACAGCCACAGCGCACGATGGCCGGTGTACCAGGCGGCGGACAAGCGGTCGGCGAGGCTCATCAGGGATTTGCCTGCGCCTCGACAGTGATCATGCTGATCTGGCTGAAGCCGAGCTTGCCGGCAGCATCCATGGCACTGATCACTGCCTGATGGGGCGTCTTGCCATCGGCACTGATCGACAGGGGCAACGTGCTGTCACCCGCCGATGCGGTGCGCAGGGCCTCGATCAGGGTCGGCAGGTCGCTCTTGGGCAGCAGCTGATTGTTGACCGCGTAGACGCCCTCGGCGCTGATGGCGATGTCGATGCGCTTGAGGTCGCTGGCCTGCTCCGGCGCGCCATTCACCGCTTCGGGAAGCTCGACACGCAACTGGGTCTCGCGAGTGAACGTAGTGGTGATCACGAAGAACAGCAGCAGCACGAAGACGACGTCTATCAGCGAGATCAGGTTGAGCTCGATGTTCTCCCGACTGCGACGACGAAACTTCACGCTTTTTCCTCGGCCAGGTCGACCTCGCGATCACCCTGCACGACTTCCACCAGCTTGATGGCTTCCTGTTCCATGCCCACTACCAACTCATCGATGCGGCGCTGCAGCAGGCGATGGAAGAACAGCGCCGGGATCGCGACGATCAGGCCGGACGCGGTGGTAACCAGCGCCTTGGAGATACCGCCAGCCATGACGCTGGGATTGCCGCTCACGGCGCCGCCGGTGAACGAGCCGAAGATCTCGATCATGCCGATCACCGTGCCCAGCAGGCCGAGCAGTGGGGCCATCGCAGCAATGGTGCCCAGGGTGCTGATATAGCGTTCCAGCTCGTGGATGACGCGGCTGGCGGCTTCCTCGATGCTTTCCTTCATGATTTCGCGGCCGTGGCGCGAGTTGGCCAGGCCAGCGGCGAGAATTTCACCGAGGGGCGAGTCGGCGCGCAGCTCCTTGAGCTTTTCCTTGCTCAACTGCTTGTCTTTCTTCCAGCGCCAGACCTGGCCGACCAGATGGGCGGGCGAGACGCGGCTGGCACGCAAGGTCCACAAGCGCTCGGCGATGATGGCCAGCGCAACGATGGAGCTCACTATGATTGGCAACATCATCCAGCCGCCAGACTTAACCAATTCCCACACAGGTGCGATCCCCTCGAAAAAGTTCGCCACTCTACCATAGGGGTGCGGCGGGTCGAAGTGCGTGATGACCGCTGGAAAGCTCACGGCGCGATGGCCGCGTCACGCCAGAGACGTCGCTGGTCGCGCTGCCGCTGCACGGGACCATAGGTCCCCAATTGGACGCGCAATGCGCCCGCCTCGGCTGTGTCGTGAGGAGTGATGCCCAAGGCTTGGTAACGCGCCAGTACGTCGGCGTGTGGATGACCAAAGGTGTTGTCGTGTCCACGCGATATCAGCGCGGCGTGAGGCTGCACCGCTTCAAGGAACGGCTTGCTCGATGAGGTCTTGCTGCCATGATGCGGCGCCTGCAACCAATGCGCCTGAGGCGCCAGACCACTGGCGAGCAGGGCCCTTTCGGCCGACGCGTCGATGTCGCCTGCGAGCAACAGCCGTTCGCCGTTGGCTTCGACCCAGAGCACGCAGGAAGCGGGATTGCCGGGTACCGCCGACGGCCAGCGCCACAGCACGAACCTGACCTCATCCCATTCCCAACTACGACCCGGCTTGCAGGGCTGCGCCTGCCATGCGGCCGGCAGTGCGCCGGGTTCTCCGGCCAACGTCTGGGTGACTGGCAGGCGTCGCCGCACGGAGCCTGCACCGCCAGAGTGATCGAGGTGGGCATGACTGATGATCATCGCATCCAGGCGCCGTACGCCCAGCGCGACCAGGCTGGGCACGACGACACTGGTGCCGGCATCGACTTCGCCCAGCCCAGGACCGGTGTCATAGAGCAATTGGTGGTGGGCGGTGCGTACCAGCACAGCCAGGCCCTGGCCAACGTCCAGCACCCAGATATCGGCCTGGCCCACGGGCGGCGCCTGACGCGGGCCGAACAGCAGCAGCCCGAGCATCGGCACGCCCAGCCAGCGCAACGGCACGCCCGCTGGCAGCAACAGCAGCAGGATGCCGATCGCGAGCACCAGCCACACTTCTGGCGACACGCCGGGAGGCAACCAGGGAGGACTCCATTCGGCGGTCCAGGTCAGCCATTGAAACAGGCCGCGCAATGCGCCCCCGGCCAGCCACAACAGGCTTTCGCCGATCCAGGGCACTGGCAGCAGCACAGCCCCGGCCATGGCCACAGGCAGTACCACAAGGCTGATCCAGGGTACGGCGAGCAGATTGACCAGCGGCCCGCTGACACTGACCGGCAGGGCCAGGGCCACCATCACCGGCAGCAGACCGACAGCCACGCAGCACTGCGCACGGGTCCAGGCCTGCCACCAGCGCCACCCCCCGAGGCGCCCTGAGAACGTCAGCAGCAACACCCCCACGGCAGTGAACGATAGCCAGAAGCCGGGCTGCAGGCTCACCAGTGGGTCGACCAGCAACACCAGGGTGAACGCCAGCAGCAGCGGCCACCAGACGCCCAGGTGGCGAAAGCGCAGCCGCCACATCAGCACCAGGCCGATCATGATGCAGGCGCGACGTACCGGCACCTGGAAGCCGGCCAGCAATCCGTATGACACCGCGGCGGCGAACGCCAAGGCGCAGGCGCAGGGCAACCACGGCCACCGCGCCGGCCACAGGCCGACTTTGGCCAACAAAGCCACCAATCCATACACCAGCCCCGCCAGCAGGCCGACATGCTGGCCGGAAATGACCAACAGATGCACGGTGCCGGTGGCCTGGAGCACTTCCCACTGCTGGCGCGAGACCGCGGAACCGTCACCCAGCAGCAACGCGGCCAGGGTACCGCCCTGTTGTTGGCTGTCGACCGCCAGCAGACGCTGGCGCAGTCCATCGCGCCAGGCCAGGCGGGCTGCACGCACCCGCTCGCCGGCCTTGACGCTGCCCGTGGCGCCGAACCCCTTGGCCAGGGCCCAGGCCTGGGCGTCGAAACCGCCGGGGTTGATCAACGCACGCGGGCGTTTGAGTTTCACCGCCAGGCGCCAGCGTTCGCCGCTGGCCACCGGTGGGCCGCCGTACCAGGCCAGACGCAGCCGTGACGGCAACTGCGCGCGGCGCGACCAGGCATCCGTCAGCTCGAAGCGCACGGTGCTGCCGTTCACCGCCGGCAAGCCGACCACTTCGCCTTCGAGCCACAGGGTCTGCCCGTCGAGCGCCCGCGCCAACTGATCGTTCGTCGCCCAGTGGGCATGCAGACACGCCCAGCATAGCCCTAGCAAAAACAGCCCGCAGTGCCAGCGGCGCGACATCAGCAATAGCGATGCAACCGCCGCCATCCCCATCAACCAGCCCAGCGACGGCAAGGCTGGCAGCCCGCGCAGACACACCATCCCGGTCGCCAGCGCCAACATCGCCGTGCGCATACCTTCCTCCCTGGAAAAACCGCCGGCCAAGGCTAAGGGGAATCGCAGCGCGGCGCGCCTTATCAAATGTCACAAAGTCTGAGCTCCGACGTCGGGGAACTTGTGCATACTGCCGGACACATCCAGACAGATATGTGCGAGACCGCTATGCCGCGTCGCCTGTTCAAGCGCTACATGCCGGACCCAGAGACGATTCGCGAACACAAGTCGCTGCGATTTCTGGGTCGCCTCCTGCATGACGCCAACCTCTGGCACCTGAACCGTCATTCGGTGGCCCGGGCCATGGCGGTCGGGTTGTTTGCCGCCTTCATGCCGATTCCCTTGCAGATGCTGCTGGCTGCGGCGCTGGCGATCGTGGTGCGTGGCAACATGCCGATCGCGGTCAGCCTGGTGTGGCTGACCAACCCGATCACCATGCCGCCGGTATTCTATTGCACGTACAAGGTGGGCTCGTGGCTGTTGGGCCAGCCGCCCCGGCAACTGCCCGATTCCTATAGCTGGGACTGGGTCATGAGCCAGATGTCCACGCTGTGGCAGCCGTTTCTGCTCGGCTCGGTGGTGACAGGCGTGGTCCTGGGTGCCCTGGCCTACCTGTTGACCATGCTGTACTGGCGCTGGTGGGTGAGCCGCCAGTGGCGCCGACGCAAGCAACGGCGCTAGCGGTTCCCTGGCTGGCAGGGAAATCGGCACCCGCGCATCGCGGGGCCATTTCGGTGTATCGTGCGGCCGGTCAGGACGAGTGGTCGCGTTAAAAGTTCAGCGGTTTGGCAACTTGCCACCAGTGCGCTTGTCCTAGCCTCGAACGTCAACACAGCATTCTCCTCTAGGGACTCCGTCATGCTCCGATCATTGCGCTTCGCTGCCCTGCTTGGCGGCCTCATCATGAGTGCGTCCGCGTTGGCGAAGGATATCGACCCCGCCACCTATGGCTATCCGCTCACCAACCCGTTCGAGGCCACCATCGCGTCGACGCCGCCGGAGTTGCGCCCCAAGCTGCCTCTGGACGAAGACATCGATCAGGCCGACTACAGCCTGAACCTGCGCCCGGAGCGCGAGTTCATCCTGCCGGACAATTTCTGGGCGGTGAAGAAACTGCGTTATCGCCTGGCCCAGCAGGACCACGCAGCGCCGCTGATCTTCCTCATCGCCGGCACCGGCGCGCCCTATAGCAGCTCGCTCAACGAATACCTGAAGAAGCTGTATTACCAGGCCGGCTACCACGTTGTTCAGCTGTCCTCGCCGACCAGCTTCGACTTCATCAGCGCTGCCTCGCGCTTCGCCACACCGGGCGTGACCCGCGAAGATGCCGAAGACCTGTATCGAGTCATGCAGGCCGTGCGTGCACAGCATCCCAAGTTGCCGATCACTGAGTTCTATCTGACCGGCTACAGCCTTGGTGCGCTGGACGCGGCATTCGTCAGCCAACTGGATGAAACGCGCCGCAGTTTCAATTTCAAGAAAGTGCTGCTGCTCAACCCGCCGGTCAATCTGTACACGTCGATCACCAACCTCGACAAACTGGTGCAGACCCAGGTCAAGGGCATCAACAACAGCACCACGTTCTATGAACTGGTCCTGAACAAGCTGACGCGCTACTTCCAGCAGAAGGGCTACATCGACCTCAACGATGCCCTGCTCTACGATTTCCAGCAGTCCAAGCAGCACCTGTCCAATGAACAGATGGCCATGTTGATCGGCACCTCGTTCCGCTTTTCGGCCGCCGACATTGCCTTTACGTCCGACCTGATCAACCGCCGCGGGCTGATCACGCCGCCCAAGTATCCGATCAGTGAAGGCACCAGTCTCACGCCGTTCCTGCGCCGGGCGCTGCAGTGCGACTTCGACTGCTACCTGACCGAGCAGGTGATTCCGATGTGGCGCGCCCGCACCGATGGCGGCAGCCTGCTGCAGCTGGTGGATCAGGTGAGCCTGTATGGCATCAAGGACTACCTGCAGAACAGCCCCAAGATCAGCGTCATGCACAATGCCGACGACGTGATCCTGGGCCCTGGCGACCTGGGCTTCCTGCGCAAGACCTTTGGCGATCGCCTGACCGTTTACCCTTATGGCGGCCATTGCGGCAACCTCAATTACCGCGTCAACAGCGACGCTATGCTGGAGTTCTTCCGTGGCTAGAAAATTCCTGTTGATGGCAACGCTGCTCTGCGCAGGCTTTGCCCAGGCCGACGACAGCACCGTACAGAAGGTCGACAGCGACGGCTTCAAACAACCGTTGCAGGTACTCAAGTTCAACCCGGGCCTGGATCAGCGTGAGTTCGAGCGCTCCACCCTGACGGCGTTGAACGTGTACGACCCGCTGGAAAACCTGAACCGACGCCTCTACCACTTCAACTACCGCTTCGACGAGTGGGTGTTCCTGCCGGTGGTGAATGGCTACACCTATATCACGCCGTCGTTCCTGCGCACCGGCGTGAGCAACTTCTTCAGCAACCTGGGGGAAGTGCCGAGCCTGGTCAACAGTCTGCTGCAGTTCAAAGGCAAGCGTGCTCTGGACACGTCTGGACGGCTGTTGGTGAACACCACCCTAGGTGTGGCGGGGCTGTGGGATCCGGCGACCTGGTTCGGCCTGCAGAAACAGTCCGAGGATTTTGGCCAGACCCTGGGCTTCTACGGTGTACCCAACGGTGCCTACCTGGTGCTGCCGATTCTGGGTCCGTCCAACCTGCGTGACACCACTGGCCTGGTGTTCGACTTTGCCGTCGAGAACCAGATCAACTTCCTCAATGTGTCCGAGGTGAGCAGCAACCATCCGGAGCTGTGGGCACTGCGGGCCGT
The DNA here is from genome assembly GCF_029960215.1 of Pseudomonas sp. PS01301. NCBI lineage: Bacteria > Pseudomonadati > Pseudomonadota > Gammaproteobacteria > Pseudomonadales > Pseudomonadaceae > Pseudomonas > Pseudomonas sp. PS01301. Next base: position 97,160 of record NZ_JASCPM010000013.1, read on the forward strand.
GGATCGGCGCTACAGCAACAGCTTTCGCTACGGCCAGATGAACTCGCCGTTCGAGTACGAGAAGGTGCGCTACGTGTATACCGAGGCGCGCAAGCTGCAGATCGCCGAGTAGGTGCATCTGCGACGGGTCTCTTCGCGGGTAGAACCTGCTCCCACAGGAACCGCGCGAAGAGGCCGTCAGGGCTGGCTCATCGACGCTTGTCGTAGAGTTTGGGGGCACCGGCCGGTCGTGACTTGAAGCGCCGGTGGGCCCACAGATACTGCTCAGGGCATTCGGTCACGGCCTGCTCCACCCACTGGTTGATGCGCAATGCATCAGCCGCTTCGCTTTCGCCGGGGAACCCTTCCAACGGCGGATGCAGAACCAACCGATAGCCACTGCCATCTTCCAGCCGTCGTTGTGTGAACGGGATGACCCGTGCCTTGCCCAGACGGGCGAAGTGGGTGGTCGCCGTCACCGTCGCGGCTTCGATGCCGAACAACGGTACGAAAATACTCTGCTTGGCGCCGTAGTCCTGATCGGGGGCATACCAGATCGCGCGGCCCTTGCGCAGCAGCTTGATCATGCCGCGCACGTCCTCGCGCTCCACCGCCAGCGAATCGAGATTGTGTCGCTCGCGGCCCTGGCGCTGCACGAAGTCGAACAACGCATTGCGATGCTCGCGGTACATGCCGTCGATGGTATGACGCTGGCCCAGCAGCGCCGCGCCAATCTCCAGGGTGGTGAAATGCAGGGCCATCAGAATCGCCCCCTCGCCGTCACGCTGGGCCGCTTGCAGGTGTTCAAGCCCCTCGATGTGCGCGAGCTTGGCCAGGCGTGCCCTTGGCCACCACCAACTCATGGCCATTTCGAAAAAGGCGATGCCGGTCGAGGCGAAGTTTTCCTTGAGCAGGCGTTTTCTTTCGACGGGCGGCATCTGCGGGAAGCACAGCTCCAGGTTGCGCGCCGCTACGCGGCGGCGTTCGCTGGCCACGCGGTACATGCCCAGACCCAGCCAGCGCCCCAGGCGCAGCAACGCGCCGTAGGGCAGTTGCACGACCAGCCACAACCCGCCCAGCCCCAGCCACAGGGGCCAGAAGCGCGGATGAAGAAAATATCGGCGAAAGCGCGGGCGTTCCATTGACGATTCCGTACAGGCAACAAGGCCGCGCATTCTACATGGGTTGACCTTCCATCGCTGCGTCGCGGCTTGCAGGGGAAGGTGGTTCTCGCTATAAGTCTCGGCACTTTTTTAGTTACAAGGCGCGTTTTGCCGACCATGAGCCAGACCGATCAGCTAGACCAGGAACCTGTGTTCCAACTCAAGGGCAGCATGCTCGCCATCACCGTGCTTGAGTTGGCGCAGAACAACCTTGCCGCCCTGGACCGCCAATTGGCAGCCAAGGTGGCCCAGGCACCGAACTTCTTCAGCAACACGCCGCTGGTGCTGGCGCTGGACAAGCTGCCCGCCAACCAGGGCAGCATCGACCTGCCCGGCCTGATGCGCATCTGCCGTCATCATGGCCTGCGGACCCTGGCAGTGCGCGCCAGCCGTATCGAAGACATCGCCGCAGCGATCGCCATCGACCTGCCCGTGCTGCCGCCGTCGGGCGCGCGCGAGCGGCCTCTGGAAGTTGAAGAAAAGAAGCCGGAAAAGCCGCCCGAGCCTTTGATCCAGCCCACTCGCGTGATCACCACGCCGATCCGCGGTGGCCAGCAGATCTATGCCCAAGGCTGCGATCTGGTGGTGATCAGCTCGGTCAGTTCGGGTGCGGAACTTCTCGCCGATGGCAACATCCATGTCTACGGCCCAATGCGCGGACGCGCCCTGGCCGGCATCAAGGGCGACCGCAAGGCGCGCATCTTCTGTCAGCAACTGGGCGCCGAGCTGCTGTCCATCGCCGGGCAATACAAGGTCTCCGAGGACCTGCGACGCGACCCGTTGTGGGGTTCGCCCGTTCAGGTCAGCTTATCCGGGGATGTGTTGAACATCACCCGTCTTTAACGGATACTGCCGCCATTTTCAGCGCAACTTTCAAATAGCGCGGTTGTCGCGCGGTACCGCTTCCAGTACCGCCGGCTCATGCAGTCCGCCGATGTTTTGAAGTCATGTTTTTTCGGGGATTAACCGTCCCTTTTTCAGTAGAGGTGATACACCTTGGCCAAGATTCTCGTGGTTACATCCGGCAAGGGTGGTGTGGGCAAGACCACCACCAGCGCCGCCATCGGCACCGGCCTCGCATTGCGCGGCCACAAAACCGTCATCATCGACTTCGACGTCGGCCTGCGTAACCTTGACTTGATCATGGGCTGCGAACGCCGCGTGGTGTACGACTTCGTCAACGTCGTGAACGGCGAAGCGACCTTGCAACAGGCCCTGATCAAGGACAAGCGCGTCGAGAACCTCTTCATCCTGGCTGCCAGCCAGACGCGCGACAAGGACGCCCTGACCAAGGAAGGCGTCGAGAAGATCATCAACGAGCTGTCCAAGACCCACGACTACATTCTGTGCGACTCCCCGGCGGGCATCGAGAAAGGTGCTCACCTGGCCATGTACTTCGCCGACGAGGCGATCGTGGTGACCAACCCGGAAGTCTCTTCGGTGCGAGATTCGGACCGCATGCTGGGCTTGCTGGCGAGCAAATCGCGCCGCGCCGAACAGGGCGAGGATCCGATCAAGGAACACCTGCTGATCACCCGCTACAGCCCCGAGCGCGTCAGCAAGGGCGAAATGCTGGGCGTCGAGGACGTCGAGGAAATCCTTTCGGTCCGTCTGCTGGGCGTGATCCCGGAATCCGAGGCCGTGCTCAAGGCATCCAACTCGGGTACGCCGGTGATCTTCGACGACCAGAGCGACGCCGGCCAGGCGTACAGCGATGCCGTCGACCGTTTGTTGGGCAAGGAAAAGCCGCACCGTTTCCTTGATTTCAAGAAAAAGGGCTGGATCGAGCGCCTGTTTGGAGGTCGCTAATGAATATTTTCGACTTCTTTCGCGATCGCAAGAAAGGCAGCACCGCGTCGGTTGCGAAAGAGCGTCTACAGATCATCGTGGCGCATGAACGCGGCCAACGCACGACCCCTGATTACTTGCCCGCCCTGCAGAAAGAGCTGGTGGAAGTGATTCGCAAGTATGTGAACATCGAGAGCGACCAGGTACAGGTTGCACTCGAGAATCAGGGTAGCTGCTCGATTCTGGAATTGAACATTACCTTGCCTGACCGCTGAGCCTCGCGCTCGGCTCCACGGCGGCCCGCCGGCCCTTTGTTGAAAAGGGTCGACGCGCCGCCGTTGGCGTTTCTGAGAGATAGACTTTCATGCCGTTGTCGAACATTCGCATCATTCACCAGGACGCTGCCGTGCTGGTCATCGACAAGCCGACCCTGTTGCTGTCGGTGCCGGGCCGCGCCGAAGACAACAAGGACTGCCTGATCACCCGCCTGCAGGAGAACGGGTTTCCCGAGGCGCGTATCGTGCACCGCCTGGACTGGGAAACCAGCGGGATCATTCTGCTGGCGCGGGATGCCGACAGCCATCGCGAGTTGTCCCGTCAGTTTCACGATCGCGAAACGGAAAAGGCCTACACCGCACTGGCTTGGGGGCAACCGGCGCTGGACAGCGGCAGTGTCGACCTGCCGCTGCGCTACGACCCGCCGACCAAGCCCCGGCATGTGGTGGACCACGAGCAGGGCAAGCATGCGCTGACCTTCTGGAAGGTGCTGGAGCGCTGCGGGGAGTGGTGCCGCGTCGAGCTGACGCCGATCACCGGGCGTTCGCACCAATTGCGCGTGCACATGTTGTCGATCGGTCATCCGTTGCTGGGTGACCGGCTGTATGCCCATCCGCAGGCGCTGGAGGCCCATGAGCGGCTGTGCCTGCACGCGAGCATGCTGGCATTCACCCATCCGGTGACAGGTGAGCGGATGAAATTCGAGTGTGCTGCGCCGTTTTGAATTGTGGTGGGGTCTTCACGGGTACGCCGGATACACTGCGGCGGGGCTTTCGCGGGCAAAGGGCTCGCCGCCCGCCCCGATCCCACAAGTACCGCGGTGGGGTCATCGTGGGCAGGGGGTTCGCCACCAAGGATTGAGCAGCCCTATCCGTGGGCAATCGGGTAAACTGGCTGCATTGCTGTCTGGAGTTTTCTATGCGCGAAGCTTTGAACCAGGGCCTGATCGATTTCCTCAAGGCCTCCCCTACCCCCTTCCACGCCACTGCCACCTTGGCGCGACGCCTCGAAGCAGCCGGTTTTCAGCGGCTGGACGAGCGCGAGAGCTGGAACACGGTGCCCGGCGGGCGCTACTACGTGACCCGCAACGATTCCTCGATCATCGCCGTCAAGCTGGGCAAGCACTCACCGCTGCTCAACGGGCTGCGCATGGTCGGCGCCCACACCGACAGCCCCTGCCTGCGCGTGAAGCCGCAACCCGAGTTGCAGCGCCAAGGCTTTTTCCAACTGGGTGTCGAGGTGTATGGCGGTGCCCTGCTAGCACCCTGGTTCGACCGCGACCTGTCGCTGGCCGGCCGGGTAACGTTTCGCCGCGACGGCAAGGTCGAAAGCCAGCTGATCGATTTCCGCCTACCGATCGCCGTGATACCCAACCTGGCCATCCACCTCAACCGCGAGGCCAATCAGGGCTGGGCGATCAATGCCCAGACCGAACTGCCGCCCGTGCTGGCCCAGGTAGCAGGGGATGAGCGCGTGGATTTCCGCGCTCTGCTGACCGAACAGCTGGCTCGCGAACACGGGCTGAACGCCGATGTGGTGCTCGATTACGAGCTCAGTTTCTACGACACGCAAAGTGCTGCGGTCATCGGCCTGAACGGCGACTTCATCGCCGGCGCGCGGCTCGACAACCTGTTGTCCTGCTATGCGGGCCTGCAGGCCCTGCTCGATACGCAAGGCGACGAAAGCTGCGTGCTTGTGTGTACCGACCATGAAGAGATCGGTTCCAGCTCCGCCTGTGGCGCTGATGGGCCGATGCTCGAACAGGTGCTGCAACGCCTGATCCCTGAGGGCGACGAGTACGTGCGCAGCATCCAGCGTTCGCTGCTGGTGTCGGCGGACAACGCCCACGGCGTGCACCCCAACTATGCCGAGAAGCACGATGCCAATCACGGACCCAAGCTCAACGCCGGGCCGGTGATCAAGGTCAACAGCAACCAGCGCTATGCGACCAACAGCGAGACGGCCGGGTTTTTCCGGCACCTGTGCATGGCGGTGGAAGTGCCGGTGCAGAGCTTCGTGGTGCGCAGCGACATGGGTTGCGGCTCGACCATCGGCCCGATCACCGCCAGTCACCTGGGGGTGAGGACCGTCGACATTGGCCTGCCGACCTTCGCCATGCATTCGATTCGCGAGCTGGCTGGCAGCCATGACCTGGCGCATCTGGTCAAAGTGCTGGGTGCCTTCTACGCCAGCAACGAGCTGCCCTAGTCACGCCCCTGCCGCGACGTGGCCCGACCTGAACACCCGTACGCGGGCAGAGGTCGTTCTCTGTCCGCGCAGGGCGCACCACCCAAACACCGATCTACAGGTGACTCCACTGATGGTCCTTTTCCTGCGCCTGGCGCTTGCCGTCCTGCTTTTGCTGCCCATTACCGCTCAGGCAGTCGGCCTGCCCGGCCTGTTGGGGGGCAGCTCGGAGAAGCCGGCCGAACAGCCCGCCCAGCCGTTGGGCCAGTCATTGGATCAGGTGATCCAGACCCTGGAAAACGACCAGCAACGCACCAAGCTGTTGAGCGACCTGAAAAAGCTGAGGGACAGTACCCGGCAGGCCCAGCCGGCCGCCGAGCAAGGCGTGCTGGGCATGATCGGCAGTGCCCTGGCCCACGTCGACCAGCAGTTTTCCGGGGACAACAGCCCGTTCCGGCGCTGGGGTGAGGAAGTCGCCCTGGCCCACGATGAATTGCTGGCGCTGGCCCTGCCCATGGCGGAATGGCCGCCAATCATCGGCGCTTTTTTGTTGATCATGCTGGTGTGGAGCCTGCTCGCCTACAGTCTGATCTGGATCGGCCATCGCGTGCGCCTGCGCTTCGGCCTGTCGGAAGAACTGCCGCAGCATCCACGCACCCTCGACCTGCTGCGCTTTGCCTTGCGCAAGCTCGGGCCGTGGCTGGTGGCGCTGGTGATTACCGTGTACGTGGGCTACGCGTTGCCTTCGTCGCTGGGCAAGAGCCTGGCCATGGTCATGGCCTATGCACTGGTGGTGGGCACGCTGTTCTCCGCGATCTGCGTGATCGCGTTTTCCCTGCTGGACGGTCCGCATCGGCACCGTGCCCTGAACATCCTGCGGCACCGGGCCTTTCGGCCGCTGTGGCTGATCGGCAGTTTCGCGGCCTTCGGCGAGGCGCTCAGTGACCCGCGCATGGTCGCCGCGCTCGGTCAGCACTTGGCCCACAGCGCGGCAACCCTGGCCAACGTTCTGGCCGCCCTGTCGACCGGCCTGTTCATCCTGCGCTTCCGTCGGCCCATCGCCCACCTGATCCGCAACCAGCCCTTGTCGCGGCGGCTGACGCGTCGGGCGTTGAGCGACACCATCGAGATTCTCGGCAGCTTCTGGTACCTGCCGGCCCTGGTGCTGGTGGGCATCTCGCTGTTCGCCACGTTCTTCTCGGCCGGCGACACCAGCACGGCGCTGCGTCAGTCGCTGATGTGCGCGGTGCTGCTGATCCTGTGCATGGTCATCAATGGCCTGATCCGTCGCCATGCCCTGCGCCCGCCCAAGGGTCCAAGGCGCCATGCCTTGTATTCAGAGCGCCTGAGTCACTTCGCCTACACCCTGATGCACCTGCTGATCTGGGTGGTGTTCATCGACCTGGGCCTGCGTGTGTGGGGCATGTCGCTGATCGGTTTCACCGAGGGCGATGGTCACGAAATCTCGGTGCGCCTGGCCAGCCTGGTGGGCACTCTGATTTTCGCTTGGCTGGTGTGGATTCTGGCCGATACCGGCATCCATCACGCCCTCACCCGTTCGCGCAAGGGCATGGCCAACGCGCGCGCGCAGACCATGATGCCGCTGATCCGCAACGTGCTGTTCGTGACCATTTTCATCATTGCCGCGATCATCGCCCTGGCTAACATGGGCATGAACGTGACGCCGCTGCTGGCGGGTGCGGGGGTGATCGGCCTGGCCATCGGTTTCGGTGCACAGTCGCTGGTGGCAGACCTGATCACCGGGTTGTTCATCATCATCGAGGACTCGCTGGCCATCGATGACTACGTGGATGTGGGCGGCCACCTGGGCACTGTCGAAGGCCTGACCATCCGCACGGTTCGCCTGCGCGACATCGACGGTATCGTGCACACCATTCCCTTCAGCGAAATCAAGAGCATCAAGAACTACTCGCGGGAATTCGGCTACGCCATCTTTCGTGTGGCGGTGCCCTACAGCATGGGGATAGACGACGCCATCAAGATGATGCGCGAAGTGGGCCAGAAGATGCGCAGCGATCCGTTGCATCGGCGCGATATCTGGTCTCCGCTGGAGTTTCAGGGGGTGGAAAGCTTCGAGTCGGGCACGGCGATCCTGCGCGCGCGGTTCAAGACCGGGCCGATCAAGCAGTGGGAAGTGTCGCGGGCCTTCAACCTGGCACTCAAGCGCCAGTTGGATGAGGCCGGGCTGGACCTGGCGACACCGCGCCTGAGCGTGCAGGTGGTCACGGCGGGGGCGGTTGGCGAGAAATAGCGGGGTAGCCTTTGCGGGCGGCTTGTTCGTCCACTTTTTTGTCACAGGAATTGAGGTGTGGCTCAGGCCCCATTCGCGGGCAGAGCCCGCTCCCACAGTGATCGCTGCGGGCTGAATTGTTTTCTCTGGGAGCCGGGCGGGCGGCTGAGGCCTCTGCCCGCGAAAGCGGCGCCGCGGTGTTACAGGTTCACCACATTGGCGATCCGCACCGGGGCGTTCTCGTCGATGCGCAGGTTGTGGAAATCGAACAGGTCGCGGTCGGCCAGCTGCGACGGCATCACGTTCTGCAGGCTGCGGAAGATACTGTCGGTGCGGCCGGGCGTTTTGCGTTCCCAGTCCAGCAGCATGTCCTTGACCACCTGGCGCTGCAGGTTCTCCTGGGAGCCGCACAGGTTGCAAGGGATGATCGGAAAGCCTTTGAAGTCCGAGTACGCCTGGATGTCTTTCTCATGGCAGTAAGCCAACGGCCGAATGACCACGTTGCGCCCGTCGTCGGCGCGCAGCTTGGGTGGCATGGCCTTGAGCGAGCCGTTGAAGAACATGTTGAGGAAGAACGTCTCGACGATATCGTCACGATGGTGACCCAGGGCCATCTTGGTCGCGCCGATCTGGTCGGCGAAGGTATACAGCGTGCCGCGGCGCAGGCGCGAGCACAGCGAGCAGGTGGTCTTGCCTTCCGGGATCAGCTCCTTGACCACCGAATAGGTGTCTTTCTCGACGATGTGGTATTCGACGCCCAGTTGTTCCAGGTAGGCCGGCAGCACATGCTCGGGGAAGCCCGGCTGCTTCTGGTCCATGTTCACCGCCACGATGCTGAACTGGATGGGTGCGACCTTTTGCAGGTGCAGCAGCACATCGAGCAGGGTGTAGCTGTCCTTGCCACCCGAGAGGCAGACCATGACCTTGTCGCCGTTCTCGATCATGTTGTAGTCGGCGACGGCTTCACCGGCCAGGCGACGAAGGCGTTTCTGCAGTTTGTTCTGGTTGACTGAAAGAGTGCCCATGGCGACAGGATCCCGCGAGGTGGGTGACAAAGGCCGGGCATTTTACGCACTTTGACGCGTGCCGTGTACCGTCTGCGAAGCGTGAGGGCCGCACGGCACCGACGGATGGCTCGGCACTGCACGGAGGTTGCGGCATAATCGCTGCACCTGGAGTGTGTCGAAGAATGCCCGAGCAACTCAATCAACGCGTCGAAGCCTGCTTTCGCCAGGCCGAGCTGTTTTTCAAGCGCCCTTTCCGGCGCCCGGTGGTCAGCACCCAGCTGCGCGGGCAGAAGGCCGGTGTGGCGCACTTGCACGAAAACCTGCTGCGCTTCAATCCGCAGCTCTACCGCGAGAATGCCGAAGACTTCCTCAAACAGACCGTGCCCCACGAGGTCGCGCACCTGGTGGCGCACCAGCTGTTCGGCGATCGCATCGCGCCTCACGGCGAGGAATGGCAACTGATCATGCGCGGTGTCTATGAACTGACCCCGCACCGCTGCCACAGCTACGCCGTGAAGCGTCGCCAGGTCATGCGCTACCTGTACAAATGCCCCTGCCCCGACAGCGAGTTCGCCTTCTCGGCGCAACGCCATGGCCTGGTCGGCAGAGGTCGCCGCTACCTGTGCCGGCGCTGCCGCCAGACCCTGGTGTTCAGCGGTGAAACGCGCGTGCAATGATCGCCATTCCCTTGCACGACCAGGCTGGGCAGAATGCGCACATGAATACAGCCCTCCCCGCTTGCCTGAGCGATCTGCGCCAACACTGGCCCTTGCCCGAGAACGTGCCCGGCGCACACTTGTTCAGCAGCCGTTTCGACCACGGCGCACTGACCGCCGAAGACTTCGCGCAGTGCGGCATTGCCCCGCCTGCGTCGATTCAGCGTTCGGTGGCCAAGCGTCAGGCCGAGTACCTGGCAGGACGGGTCTGCGCACGTGACGCGCTGCAGGCGTTGACCGGCGAGGCGCAGGTGCCGGCCATCGGCGCCGACCGCGCCCCGGTCTGGCCTGAGCAAATCGTCGGGTCGATCACCCACGGCAGCGGTCGGGCTGCAGCCGTGGTCGCCCATCGGGACCACTGCCTGGGGCTGGGTCTGGATATCGAAAGCCTGCTGCCAGCGGCGCGCGCCGAACGGCTGTGCGCGGAAATCCTCACCCCGGCGGAAATGACGCGGATGGATCCGGCGCAGGTGGATACGCTGGTCACCCTGACCTTCTCGCTCAAGGAAAGCCTGTTCAAGGCGTTGTACCCGTTGGTCGGGCAGCGTTTCTATTTCGAGCATGCCGAAGTGCTGCAGTGGTCGGCCGAAGGGCATGCGCGGCTGCGCCTGTTGACCGACCTGTCACCAGAGTTTGGCGAAGGATTCGAAATCGACGGGCAGTTTGCCTGGTTCGACGGACACCTGTTGAGCCTGGTAGCGGTCCGTTGAGGCCAGCCCAGGGGCAGCGTATCCGGCGTTCTGCGGCCTTGCTCGTCACGCTGGCCTTGTGGGTCAGCCTGACCGGCGCTACCGGTCCCGACAGCCCGCGCCTGCTGGACCAGACGCTAAATAGCCAGAGCGCCCGGCACTCCATCGCGCGCATCGTCGCTTCGCTTGCGCCAGGGGATACGCCCTATCAAAGCGCCCGCGACTTTCTGCAGGCTCAGGGGCTGGCCAACCACACGACAACCACTTGGGCCACCCTCGACACCCTGCCTGCAGCGGGAAACAGCCTGATGTTGCTGGACCGACAAACCCCGCTGTCCACCCAGCAGGTCGACCGACTGCTGGGCTGGGTACAGCGCGGCGGACGTCTGCTGACGGTGGCCGACGCCCTGTGGGACGAAGCCAGCGCCACCAGCGGCGATGCGTTGCTCGATCGCCTGCAGATCCGCGTTCAGTTGAGCGCGCAGCTGCCGCAGCTTCCCCCTGCTCCGGACGATGAGTACCCGAGCCTGACCAAGCTCTATCTGGAAGACGAAGAAGCACCGGCGTATTTCAGCTTCGATACGCAACGCCATCTGGATGATCCGACCGGCAAGGTTCAGGCATGGGCCAACAGCAATGGCGCCACCCATCTGATGCAGATGACCTATGGCGATGGCCTCATCACCCTGGTCAGCGATGCGCAACTGTGGAAGCGCGAGCAGATCCCGCGCTACGACAATGCCTGGCTGCTGTGGTACCTGAATCAGGGCAGTGACGTGACCTGGCTGTTCGAACCGGCGGCCGATCGGCCTGGACGATACGTGCGGTGGGCGCTGGTCGTGCTGTTGCTGGCGGCCGGGTCGGGGCTCTGGTGGATGAGGACGCGGCGGCGTCCCTACCAGGGCTTGAACGGGCTGGACCGACATCAGCTGCGCCGGCTACGTGGATACGGACGTCAGTGTCTGCGCGAGCAGGGTCCACAGGCGTTGCTCGGCCATCTGCGCCAAGACGTGCTGCAGCGCGCGTGTCTGCATCATCCCGGCTTCGACAAGCTCGCCGTTGCCGACCAGTGGCAGGTGCTGGCGCAACTGTCGCAGCATTCGACCCGCAGCGTTGGCGCCGCGTTGATGCCAGCCGGCCACCGACGTCTGTCGAGTCGAGCATTCACCCGCGCGGTGGCGCAACTGCAAAGCCTGCGGGACAGCCTGGGACCGATGTCGGTCGGCGCGAGGATCAACCGTCCTTTGAGTATGGCCGCAAGAGAGGCCGACCCAGTGGTAATGATGCTGCTGGACGGCGGCGCCTGGGCCGGCCACTGCGAAACCGACCTGAGGCATGCCGTGCACGCGTGTCTGCAAGTAGGCGAAGCAGCGCTGACGGACGGGTATGCCGTGGGCCTGCAGGTGTCATCCTGCGTGACGCCGGTGAGCCTGGCGGCGCAATCCGGGGCCGAGCAGCTGCAGCGAATGGCCGAAGCGCTTGCGCATCTGCAACCCTCCTCGACGGCGGGTGACTCGACCGCGACCCTGGATGCCTTGCTTGTCGAAGACGAGGCCATTGTGCTGGTGGTCATGGTCACCGGCTTCCAGGAGATTGACGAGCCGGACAGGGTTTCTGCGTTGGCCAAGGTAGCGGTGCGCCATCCGGTGCTGCTGGCCAGCTTGCGCGACGAAGCCCTCGAGCGCCTGCGTCAGCAGCCGGTCAAGACTCGGCGCGATGCCCTGCTCTATTGCGGGGTGATGCAGCGGCTGCTCTGGCGTCAGGGGCTGCACGATAGGCTGGTCGCGGCAGGTGTTACTGTCGTGGATGCATGGCCGGGAGAGATCGCCACCGAAGCGCTGCTGCGCTATCGAAGCCTGCGCCAGCCGCGCGCCTGAGTTTCAGGTTCTACGTCAGGCCGACGTGCCATGAGGATGGAACGTGAAATAGTGGCGCAACGCGTCTACCAGCTTGAGAAACTCCGTCGGCGCCGGGCCCTGCAGTTCGAAGCCTGAATCGTAGTGACCAGGGGTCGCGTCTTCCTTGCACCACAGGCAATGCGCCGACAGGTCGATCAGCTTGGGCTCGCCCTCGACCGAGGGGATTTTCACCTGCAGTTCGAACACCGGACCGACCAGCAGCGGCAGTTCGCTGATCAGCATCAGGCCGACGTCCGAAATGTTGCCCATGTAGCCCATGGCGCGGCCGGTGTAGCGGTTGTAGACCTTCAGGTAGTACGGCAACTGGTGCCGTTCGATCCGACGCTCGGTGTACATGATGGGTCTGCTGTAGATATCCGGCATAAGTGTCGCGTTCATCCTCTGTCGTTTCACAGGTCCACCCGTGCAGGTGCCCCAGGCGTTTTCCAGACCGCTTCAGGGTACAGGAAATTCACCTCAGAATGCCGCCGGACGTGGCTGTGCAGGCACACCAGGGTGCACGTGGCCAAGCTGATCCAGGGTTTGCAGACGTGCCTGGGCGCGGTAGGCGTACTCGCTGGAGGGATAGCGATTGATGATGTACTGGTAGGTCTGTGCCGCATCGACGTAGAGCTTCTGGCGCTCCAGGCACTGGCCTCGCAGCATCGAGACTTCCGGTTGCACGTACGGCCGCGAACGGCTCTTGCGGTCGACCTGGGACAGCTCCAGCACGACCTTTTCGCAGTTGCCGTCGTCATAGGCGCGGTAGGCGCTGTTCAGGTGCTGGTCCATCGACCAGCGGGTGCAGCCTGACACGGCAATGGCCAGGGCAATCAATACAAGCGCGCGCATGGGACTCTCCTGCCGCAGGGGGTATCAGGCTTTATCGACCTGTTGCCCGGAATCTTCAATACCCGGGCGTCCGATGCCGGCGCGCGCCAATCTTCTGCGTCCAAATCCTCTGCATCGAGTGCAGAGGAACGATGACGCCAGCGCAATTGAGGAGTAGCCTTTGCCAGCGCTTCAATAAAGGAGTCAGTGCATGACCGTTCGCCGTACCAAAATCGTTGCCACCCTGGGCCCCGCCTCCAACTCGCCGGAAGTGATCGAACAACTGATCAAGGCCGGCCTGGATGTCGCTCGCCTGAACTTTTCCCACGGTACACCGGATGAGCACAAGGCTCGCGCCCGTCTGATCCGCGAGATCGCTGCACGGCTGGGGCGTCACGTCGCCCTGCTGGGCGATCTGCAAGGTCCGAAGATCCGCATCGCCAAGTTCGCCAACAAACGCATCGAACTGAAGGTCGGCGACCGCTTCACCTTCTCCACCAGCCATCCGCTCACCGAGGGCAACCAGGACGTCGTGGGTATCGACTACCCTGACCTGGTCAAGGACTGCGGTGTCGGCGACGAGCTGTTGCTCGACGACGGCCGTGTGGTCATGCGCGTGGAAACCGCCACCGCCGACTCGCTGCATTGCTCGGTGCTGATCGGCGGCCCGCTGTCCGACCACAAGGGCATCAACCGTCGCGGTGGCGGCCTGACCGCCCCGGCCCTGACCGAGAAAGACAAGGCCGACATCAAGCTGGCCGCGGAAATGGACCTGGACTACCTGGCCGTGTCCTTCCCGCGCGATGCCTCGGACATGGAATACGCGCGCCAGCTGCGTGACGAGTCGGGCGGTACCGCCTGGCTGGTGGCCAAGATCGAACGCGCCGAAGCGGTGGCCGACGACGAGACCCTCGACGGCCTGATCCGCGCCAGCGACGCCGTCATGGTGGCGCGTGGCGACCTTGGTGTTGAAATCGGCGACGCCGAGCTGATCGGTATCCAGAAGAAGATCATCCAGCACGCCCGCCGCAACAACAAGGCGGTGATCGTGGCGACCCAGATGATGGAGTCGATGATCCAGAACCCGATGCCGACCCGCGCCGAAGTGTCCGACGTGGCCAACGCCGTGCTCGACTACACCGACGCCGTGATGCTTTCGGCCGAAAGTGCTGCCGGTTCCTATCCGATCGAAGCCGTGCAAGCCATGGCACGCATCATCGTCGGCGCGGAAAAGCACCCGACCAGCAAGAAGTCCAGCCATCGTCTGTACACCCAGTTCGAGCGCTGCGACGAAAGCATCGCGCTGGCCGCCATGTACACGGCGAACCACTTCCCGGGCGTGAAGGCGATCATCGCCCTGACCGAAACCGGGTACACCTCGCTGATCATGTCGCGCCTGCGCTCGTCGGTCCCGATCTTCGCCTTCTCGCCGCAGCGCGCCACCCAGGCCCGCGCCGCCATGTTCCGCGGGGTCTACCCGGTCGACTTCGATCCGGCCGTGTTGCCGCCGAGCGAAGTGAGCAAGGCCGCCATCGACAAGCTGCTGGAAATGGGCATCGTGCAACAGGGCGACTGGGTCATCCTGACCAAGGGCGACAGCTATGCACAGACTGGTGGCACGAACGGGATGAAGATCCTGCACGTGGGTGATCCGCTGGTCGATTGATGATTGCTCGCTGAAAGACCAAAGGCCCCGGGGTTGAAACCTCGGGGCCTTTTGCATTTCTGTAGGAGCGGTCTGTGGCCGCCAAGGGTGGGCTGCGGTGTGTCAGGTATAGCCTGAAACTCTTTTCGCGGCCGATGACCGCTCCTGGAGGGGACGGTCATCGCCTCAGCCGCGGCCGACGAACACGTCGCTGTACAGCTGGCTTCTGGGCAGCCCGGCCAGGAACAGCCGTCGGGAGAACTCTTCCACGCTGATTGGCGAGCCGCACACCAGCGCAATGGTCTGACGCGAGGAAAGCCGCAAGGGCGGTGGCTCGCCGGCCGGGAACTGCTCGACCATCAGGTTGGGATGCGCCTGGGCAAGCGCCCGCAAGGGTTCATCCAGATAGTGCTCATCGGCCATGTGCAGCACGCGGATCGGTCCCAGATGCCCTTGCCGCAACGCCTCGCGCAGCACACCCCACAAGGGAGCCAGACCGGTACCGGCGGCGAACAGCCACAGTGGCCGGGACTGCCATTCGGGATCGTAATGCAAGGCGCCGCCGCGGACTTCGCCTACCTGCACAACATCGCCCACCTTGAACTGACGGGCCTGATCGATGAAAGCGCCGGGGCGTCGACAACTCAGATGAAACTCCAGAAACTCGTCGGCCTGGGCGAGGCTGGCGATGGAATAAGGCCGCGCGACTCGCACTCCTGCGGCCGTCGCGGTCCAGAGCACCATGTGCTGCCCGGCGTGATAGCGCAGTTCACGTTCCGCCTGCAGCCGCAGGCGCAGCACGTTGGCCGACAGCCAGTCATGGCCGATCACTCGCGCAGCCGTACCGTCACCTTGAGGATCGAACACCGCCACCTGCAAGTCCTCGACAATTTGACACTGGCAGGCCAGGCGCCAGCCCTGCTTGCGCTTGCCGACACTCAGGGCGTCAGGTTTGCGGTCGTGGGGCTCGCCAGCCAGGCAGCGCACCAGACACGCATGGCAACTGCCTGCGCGACAACTGAAAGGCACCTGCAGGCCGGCCTCGTTGAGGGCATCGAGCAGGTTGCTGCCGGCCGCGACCGTCCAGCGCTGCCGGCCTGTTTCCAGTTCAGGCATCGGCCATGTCCCAAGCTGCCGCGCAGCGGTTGCGACCCTCGCGCTTGGCCCGATACAGCGCCTGGTCGGCACGCTGCAGCGCGTCATCCAGATCGTCGCCCGGCGCCAGCAAGGTCATGCCCACCGACAGACTCAGATTGGCCGCGCCCAGGCCCTGCGGGTCGGCGTCGGCAAACGCGCGACGCAGCCGCTCGCAGCTGCGCACCAGATGATCCGCATCGACTTGCGGCATCAACAGCACGAATTCTTCGCCGCCATAGCGGGCCAGTACATCGGTATCGCGCAGGCAGTCCTGGGTCACGGCGGCAAAGGCCTGCAGCACCTGATCACCGGCTGCGTGGCCGTGGATGTCGTTGATGCGCTTGAAGTGATCGAGGTCGATCAAAGCCAAGCCATGCTCGACACCCGGCTTGAGCGTGGCCAGCTCGCGCGACGCCAGGCGCAGGAAATGCCGACGATTGAACAGGCCCGTGAGTTCGTCGGTGGCCACCAGGTCTTCGAGCTGGCGCATCATGCCGCGCAGGGTGTCCTGGTGCGCCTGCAGGGCGTAGCGACGCTGGCGCATGCGCTGGCGCGAGCTCTGCACGTAGCTGGCGTACATGCATAACCACAGCAGCACCACCAGCATGGCGCAGATCTGCAGCGTGGCCAGCCCCGGATCCGGCAGCGCCATGCGATAGGCTTCCCACAGATTGACCCCGACGAAGGCGACGAACACCACCAGCGCACAGCGCACGAACGCCAGGCGCGGCAGGTGGAACACGCCGAACAGCAGGATCAATACGTACACCACCATGAAGGTGCCGCGAGCCACTTCCAGATTGGCGATCAGCCAGGTATGCCAGGCCACGGCCAGCAGCACTTGGAACTCGGTAAGGCTGGGGTCGCGAAAGCGCTGATTGGTGCCGCTGCGGAAGACCCAGTACAGCACGCCCTGGCTGACGACGACCAGGCAAGTACTGCCCACCGCTGTCACCAGCGACACGCTGCAATACTGAGTCAGGATGGCCACCCACACGAGCACCAGCACCAACGCATAGGTGCAGGCAGCCAGCGAGAAACGCTTGATCAGTAGATGTTGAAGGGCGGACTCGGTCACTCGCAGACTCGCTGTGCTGAACGGGAATCCATCCCCTGATTGCACCGTAACAGTGCAAAGGTGTGATGCCATAATAATGGCCAAGGGGTCAAATAACTATTCAATTTTGGAGGGCTCGACGAAGTCTACCGGGTATCGGACCAACGGTGTATCCGCCTCAACCCCACGCCATTCCATCGATCCAGCGTGTCAGCTCGGTTCAGCCGCGCTATACTGCCGCGCCTTTTTCGCGCCAACCTGCTACACGTTGACGCACCTCGAAAGCCGTGCGCCAGGCTAGACCTGACCCGCTTTCTTAACGAATGTTCCCCACCAAGAGGAGCGCGCCCCATGACCGTGATCAAACAAGACGACCTGATTCAGAGCGTCGCCGACGCCCTGCAATTCATTTCCTATTACCACCCCGTGGACTTCATCCAGGCCATGCACCAGGCCTACCTGCGTGAAGAGTCCCCGGCGGCGCGCGACTCCATCGCCCAGATCCTGATCAACTCGCGCATGTGCGCCACCGGCCACCGGCCGATCTGCCAGGACACCGGCATCGTCACCGTGTTCGTGCGCGTGGGCATGGACGTGCGCTGGGACGGCGCCACCATGGGCCTGGACGACATGATCAACGAGGGCGTGCGTCGCGCCTACAACCTGCCGGAAAACGTCCTGCGCGCCTCGATCCTGGCCGACCCGGCCGGCGCTCGCAAGAACACCAAGGACAACACTCCGGCGGTGATCCACTACTCCATCGTGCCCGGCAACACCGTGGAAGTGGACGTGGCAGCCAAGGGTGGCGGCTCCGAGAACAAGTCGAAGATGGCCATGCTCAACCCGTCCGATTCGATCGTCGACTGGGTCCTGAAGACCGTACCGACCATGGGCGCGGGCTGGTGCCCGCCCGGCATGCTCGGCATCGGTATCGGCGGCACGGCCGAAAAGGCTGCGGTAATGGCCAAGGAAGTGCTGATGGAGTCCATCGACATCCACGAACTCAAGGCCCGCGGCCCGCAGAACCGTCTCGAAGAGATCCGTCTGGAGCTGTTCGACAAGGTCAACCAGCTGGGCATCGGCGCTCAGGGCCTCGGCGGCCTGACCACTGTGCTCGACGTGAAGATCATGGACTACCCGACCCACGCCGCCTCGCTGCCGGTGTGCATGATCCCCAACTGCGCCGCGACCCGTCACGCCCACTTCGTGCTCGACGGTTCCGGCCCGGCCGAGCTGGAAGCGCCGGACCTGGACGCCTACCCGGAAATCGTCTGGGAAGCCGGCCCGTCGGCTCGCCGCGTCAACCTCGACACGCTGACGCCTGAAGAAGTGCAAAGCTGGCAGCCGGGCGAGACCATCCTGCTCAACGGCAAGATGCTCACCGGTCGCGACGCGGCGCACAAGCGCATGGTCGAGATGCTGAACAAGGGTGAAACCCTGCCGGTGGACCTCAAGGGCCGCTTCATCTACTACGTCGGCCCGGTTGATCCGGTCCGCGAAGAAGTGGTCGGTCCGGCTGGCCCGACCACCGCCACGCGAATGGACAAGTTCACCCGGCAGATCCTCGACCAGACCGGCCTGCTGGGCATGATCGGCAAATCCGAGCGTGGCCCGACCGCCATCGAAGCGATCAAGGATCACAAGGCCGTGTACCTGATGGCCGTGGGCGGCGCAGCCTACCTGGTGGCCCAGGCCATCAAGAAATCGCGCGTAGTGGCTTTCGAAGAGCTGGGCATGGAAGCCATCTACGAGTTCGACGTCAAGGACATGCCCGTGACCGTGGCCGTCGACAGCAAAGGCGAGTCGGTACACATTACCGGCCCGGCCATCTGGCAGGGCAAGATCGCCGAAAGCCTGGCGGTTGAAGTGCAGTAAACACTGCGTGCGACCCGCGAAAGCCCGGCCATCGTGCCGGGCTTTTTCGTTTCAGCCAGCTTGTCTAGCTGGTACATTTGACAGTATCGCCAACGGCGGCTTGGGCATAGAAAGGGTGGTTTTGCAATAGGAGCAATTCCATCATGACGGGCTCGAACCGTTCACAGTCGTACAGCACCTTCAAAAACACCCCGATGCTCAGCGTCCTCGATGGCCGCGGGCTGGCCGTGGCCGAAGTGCTGTACCACCGCCATCCCGAGCAATTGGAAATCGTTGAAGCGCGCATCACCCGGCACGCTTTCAGCGCTTCTGGCCAACACCTCGCCTCCGTCGATCCGCGCCTCCACGCTCACGTTCGGCGGGATGGCAGTTACACCCCCAATATTCGCTACCAACGTTCCCTGGCAGGCAAGGTGTTGAGCAGCGACAGTGTCGATGCCGGGCGCAACTACCAGCTGGACGATGCGTTGAGCAGACCGGCTCTGAGCCTCTCCGCCACCGGCGTCAAACGCACCTGGGCCTATCTGGCCAACCAGCCCGCGGACCGAGTCAGCACCGTCACCGAACACACCGAGGCCGGCGCGGGCAAGGTGATCGAGCGCTTCATCTGGGCCACCCCCAGCGCCTCCATGCAAGCGCTCAACCTGAGCGGTCGCTGTGTCAGGCATTACGACACGGGCGGCCTGCACCAGCGTTCGGCCCTGAGCGTCAACGGCACAGTACTGTGTGAAAGCCGTCGACTGTTGCGCGGCGACAGCCAAGCGAACTGGCAGGGCACCGATGAACAGGCCTGGAATGCCCTGCTGGACACCGACGCGCTCACCCACCAATACCAGCTCGACGCCACCGGCACCCTGATCACGCAGATCGACCCGCAGTTGCACCGCCAGCGCATTGCCTACGACCGACTTGGCTTGCAAAAGGCCAGTTGGCTGCGCCTCAACGGCCAGGTCGAACAACCGGTGGTGATTGCCCAGCACTACAGTGAAAGCGGCCAACTGCTGCGCAAGGAACAGGGTAATGGCGTGCTCAGCACCTTCACCTACGACCCTTGCGATTTGCGTCTGGTGGGCGTGTGCGTCGAGCGTCCGGCTGGCCATCGACTCGGGGCGCAACGCCTGCAGGATTTGCGCTACAGCTACGATCCAGCCGGCAACGTGACGGCAGTGGAAGACACGGCGCAGGCCACCCGCTTCTGGCGTAACCAGCAGGTGCCCGCGCAGAGCCGCTTTGTTTATGACAGCCTCTATCAGTTGGTGAGTGCCAGCGGCCGCGAGTGTGCCAGCCATTCACGCCAGGGCGCGCCGAGCACGCCCATGCTGCTCGACGATGGCGCGGTGACGCTGTATACGCGGACCTATCAATACGACCGTGCCGGTAACCTCGTTCGCCTGCGCCACAGCGCACCGGCCAGTGGCAACAACTACACCCGCCATATCACCGTTGCGACTTCCAGCAACCGCGCCGTGCCGGGCGAACTGAGCGAAGACCCCAATCAGGTCGATTGCCTGTTCGACGCCGCCGGCCACCAACTGCATCTACGCCCCGGCCAACCTCTGAGCTGGACACCCCGCGGGCAGTTGCAGAGTGTCACCGCACTGCGCCGTGAAGGCCAAATGCCCGACGACGAACGCTACCAATACACCGCAGACGGGCAACGCATCAGTAAACGAGCCAGCGCTCAGGGCGGCGCCCAACAGCAGACCCGGCGCACGGTTTACCTGCGCGATCTCGAACTGCACACCCAGCATGTGGGTGAAACCCTCACCCAACAGTGGCAGACGATCAGCGTCGGCGCGCCCGGCAGTGGCCAGCTTCGGGCGCTGCTGTGGACGCAGGGTAAACCGGATGGCGTCGACAACGGCGCCCTGCGTTACAGTTACGACGACTTGATTGGCAGCGGCGGGCTTGAAGTCGATGGCGAGGGTGCTCTGATCAGTCGCGAAGAGTACTACCCTTTCGGCGGCACTGCCGTGTGGGCGGCACGCAACGAACTGGAGGCCTGCTACAAGACCATTCGCTATTCGGGCAAGGAGTGCGACGCCAGTGGCCTGTATTACTACGGCCACCGCTATTACCAGCCGTGGGCCTGTCGCTGGCTGAGCGCCGACCCGGCCGGCACCATCGATGGCTTGAACCTGTTCAGGATGGTGCGCAACAACCCCATGACCCTGCGCGATGCCGACGGCCTTGAGCCTAGCGGTGCCCAGCAGCCCAACGGGTTGTACGCGCCGAAGCTGCGTACGGGCGCCAGCCGCAATCGAAAAGACGCCTCCATCGCCGAGACGCCGGCCGACATCTATGACTTTCCGACACTGCACGCGCAACCGGTGACGCTGCGCGACGTGCTGAGCGATGGCAGCCAGGCCAGCGAACTCTTGGTAACCGATTTGCTTGCCCCGCAAAAAGTGTCTTCCTCCCCGGCCACCCTATCGAAGATAACAAATCTCCAAGGCGGTGGGCAGTTGCTCTTCGGTGCGCTCAAAATGACGGACCAAGGCAGAAGCTACAACGCCCTGGTCGTGACCGACCCGAGCGCCGCACATCCCGTGGCGGCCAGTGAATACGCCTACTGGGCACCCCAGGGGGGCTATGTCGACATTCCCATTCACCCAAGCCAGGGTCAACCGGAATTGGTGCTCACGCCAGGCTTCAGCGGGTGTACCTTGGCCGTCGACCAGATGGATGGCCAAACGCTGCGGGTCCGGCATGTGCAAGGCTTCAAGGAAGACGACGAGTACAACAACCTGAGCAGCGGTGAACATGGTCTGGGTATGGTCAATGCCATGGAGTACCCCGACTATGGCTACCATCAGGACAGCACCGGCGCCATCATCGAGAACGTAAACGCCACAGCGTTCATGCTTTACGACCGTTCAGCTCGGCAATGGAGTCTTCATCACCAAAACCAGATGAACCCTCCGGGCATCGCCAAGATTGAGAACACAACTACTGGCTTGTTCAAGAAACAGGTCACTCGGCAGGTTACAGCCCGCTTCTCCAAGACAGCGCGTGTGATCAGCAGCCACAAGATTGCCCTGAAGACTGCGTAAAGCGCACACGGCAAGTTGCCCCAGGCGGGGCAGCTTGCCGTGTGTACCCCTGACCTTGGCATCTCACTCCCCCCTCCCTACACCCACCTGGAAGCCTTGCCTACCTATCACTTCTACGGATACCACCAAGTATTCGCGCACCGTAAAACGTCAGGCTGTCATTTCCCTGAACGAGTGCGAACCATGAACACGCCTGAACTGCCCGATCCCATCTTCGACAACGACGAAGACCTGACCCCTGAAATCGAACTGCCGGCTGAGCAGGAGCCGGTCTACAACCCACTGTTCGAAAACCTCGTACCCCAGCAG
>NZ_JASCPM010000140.1:0-280 GCF_029960215.1 Pseudomonas sp. PS01301
CCAGTCGTGACCCAAGTCAGCGACAGCAATGACGTCACCAACGTCGTACTGACCGCACAAACGCCAGCAGGCGGCGTGGCTGAGAACGGCACCATCGTCTACACCGCCACCGTCGGCGCACCTGTCACTGAATCGCCGGTGGTTGTGACCCTGTCGAACAACCAGACCATCACCATTCCGGTAGGTCAGACGTCGGGCACTGTGTCCTACGTCGTCGGCAACGACGTGTACAAAGGCGCCGACAGCGTCAGCACCGCCATCACTGGCGTGACCGGCGGCA
>NZ_JASCPM010000141.1:0-280 GCF_029960215.1 Pseudomonas sp. PS01301
GATCTGCGCGACGAGTTTTTCGGCAGGCTCTGCGTGGGAGTTGTAGTTGACCACCACGCTGGCACCGGCTTCGGCCAACGCCTTGGAAGCTGCGGCACCCAGACCGGAGCTGGCGCCGGTGACGAGGGCAACCTGTTTATCCAATGAAATCTGCATCCGGGATGTTCCTCCTATAATGGCGTTTCAATGCTGACTGGCAACGCGGTGCGGGAGTTCAGCCTGGAAACGTTTGGGCACGAATGCCACACGATGATGCCCAAATAGAGTGACGGCCCAATGT
>NZ_JASCPM010000142.1:0-280 GCF_029960215.1 Pseudomonas sp. PS01301
GCCTTGGGCGAATGGGATTCGTCGCCTTCCAGCGAAGTGCGGAATTCTTCCAACAACTCACGCTGACGGCGGTTGAGGTTGCAGGGGGTTTCCACCGCCACTCGGCACATCAGGTCGCCAGCACCACCGCCACGCACGGGCGCAACGCCCTTGCCTCGCAGACGGAACTGCTTGCCGGTCTGGGTGCCTTCCGGAATCTTCAGCTTGACCCGACCGTCGAGGGTCGGCACTTCCAGCTCGCCGCCCAGGGCCGCATCGGGGAAGCTGATCGGCACTTCGC
>NZ_JASCPM010000143.1:0-279 GCF_029960215.1 Pseudomonas sp. PS01301
CGCAGGCTACCACGTCTTTCATCGCCTCTGACTGCCAAGGCATCCACCGTATGCGCTTCTTCACTTGACCATATAACCCCAAGCAATCTGGTTATACTGTGAAGACGACATTCGCCGAAAATTCGCACTTACTCAAAGAGCAACTCACAAATTTTACCTTAGCCTGAACCTACACCAGTGAAAGTGTCTGTCCAGTCTATCTTTCTATCACATACCCAAATTTTTAAAGAACGATCTAATCAAAGACTAGAAATCAACATTCACCATCATCTTGATGGA
>NZ_JASCPM010000144.1:0-279 GCF_029960215.1 Pseudomonas sp. PS01301
GTACCGACCGGCAGGCCCTGGGTGTCGATACGTGTCAGGGTCACCGGTGCGCCATTGCCGCGTTCCTGGGTGGTGACCAACGCCGCGCCACCGGCCAGGTGCGAGACCAGCAATGCAGTGCCTAGGGGCACGGGCTGCAGGCTGCTGGCGGTGATCGTCGCCACGCCGCCGCCGGCGAGAGTCAGGCGCAACAGCAACTGTAAGTCCTGCGCGCCGGCCTTGACCGACACCTCTTCGGCATCGACCGTCTCGCCCAGGGCCAGCTGGCTGTCCAGGGGC
>NZ_JASCPM010000145.1:0-278 GCF_029960215.1 Pseudomonas sp. PS01301
GGCCCGGGCGACCTGCGTCAGCCCCTGAAGGCGAGCACCTTGCCAAGGCTCAAGGCTCCACCCGGCACCGCCGGCGTTGTAGCCTTGGGCAAGCAAAGCGCCTACGCTGACACTGGCAGCCGGGGCCAGCGGGTGGCTGCCTCCGGCGCTCAGCACCCAGGGTTGCGCGGCGCCCTGGCCGCTGTCGCGCAGTTGCCCCAGGCCCACGGAGAAGCCACGCGCGGGCAGGGCCAGGCCCAGGGTGGCCGCCAGGACGGTAAAGGTGCGCCGTTCACCCG
>NZ_JASCPM010000146.1:0-261 GCF_029960215.1 Pseudomonas sp. PS01301
CATGAACACGCCTGAACTGCCCGATCCCATCTTCGACAACGACGAAGACCTGACCCCTGAAATCGAACTGCCGGCTGAGCAGGAGCCGGTCTACAACCCACTGTTCGAAAACCTCGTACCCCAGCAGCCCGAAACCCGCATCGCCGGGCGCCTCAGCTTCGCCGACGCCATGCCGCAGATGGGCATGAGCTCGGTGTTCGACATCATCCGCCAGCCCAAGCTCGAATTCACCAGCCGACTGCGCAACCTCAGCGACGCCGA
>NZ_JASCPM010000147.1:0-255 GCF_029960215.1 Pseudomonas sp. PS01301
ACAGCTAGGAGGTTGGCTTAGAAGCAGCCACCCTTTAAAGAAAGCGTAATAGCTCACTAGTCGAGTCGGCCTGCGCGGAAGATGTAACGGGGCTCAAACCAGGTACCGAAGCTACGGGTATCACCTTTTGGTGATGCGGTAGAGGAGCGTTCTGTAAGCCTGTGAAGGTGAGTTGAGAAGCTTGCTGGAGGTATCAGAAGTGCGAATGCTGACATGAGTAACGACAATGGGTGTGAAAAACACCCACGCCGAAAG
>NZ_JASCPM010000148.1:0-255 GCF_029960215.1 Pseudomonas sp. PS01301
TCGCCACTGGTGTTCCTTCCTATATCTACGCATTTCACCGCTACACAGGAAATTCCACCACCCTCTGCCCTACTCTAGCTTGCCAGTTTTGGATGCAGTTCCCAGGTTGAGCCCGGGGATTTCACATTCAACTTAACAAACCACCTACGCGCGCTTTACGCCCAGTAATTCCGATTAACGCTTGCACCCTCTGTATTACCGCGGCTGCTGGCACAGAGTTAGCCGGTGCTTATTCTGTCGGTAACGTCAAGACAG
>NZ_JASCPM010000149.1:0-255 GCF_029960215.1 Pseudomonas sp. PS01301
CTGTCTTGACGTTACCGACAGAATAAGCACCGGCTAACTCTGTGCCAGCAGCCGCGGTAATACAGAGGGTGCAAGCGTTAATCGGAATTACTGGGCGTAAAGCGCGCGTAGGTGGTTTGTTAAGTTGGATGTGAAATCCCCGGGCTCAACCTGGGAACTGCATCCAAAACTGGCAAGCTAGAGTAGGGCAGAGGGTGGTGGAATTTCCTGTGTAGCGGTGAAATGCGTAGATATAGGAAGGAACACCAGTGGCGA
>NZ_JASCPM010000014.1:0-115258 GCF_029960215.1 Pseudomonas sp. PS01301
GCTCTGGGCTCTGGGCTCTGGGCTCTGGGCTCTGGGCTCTGGGCTCTCTGGGCTCTCTGGGCTCTCTGGGTCGACTTGGCTTTTGGCCAAGTCGACCCAGACCTCCCCGACGCCACATTCTCGAATGGCAGAGAGATCCTGAGGCTCGGTCAGCAGGAAGCTGCCGCGCCAGAATGGGTGTCGAACCCAAGAGCAGGCGAGCTTGTGGATGTACATGCCGAGACGAAGCTCGGATACGGGAATGCGTTTTACCAACTTATTTTCCTTTCTGAGTTGGGTGGTTAGGCGTGCGCCGAGGCTGGCACCCAGCGGTAGAGCGGAGGTAAGGTCACGCCAAGATTCTTGGATCAGCCGGAACCGCCGAAATTTCCGTCAGCCGATCAACATGGCTTTGTCTCGCGCTCGGTCGATGCGTTCCTGCATCGCCTGCATGACTTCTTCGTGGGTGTACGACTTGGCGTTGGGGTCGTCGGCCTCTCGGAGAGCTTCCTCGACCTCGCGGGTCATCCGCGCATATTCTTCCGGCCACAGCGCTTGCTCCATGCGCAGCGACGCCTGCCCAAGCAGGTGCAGCAGGCCGAACAGCCGCATGTCATTGGTGGCGACGACGTGCTCTCGAATCCGCTCCTGGATCACCTCGCAGGCCCGATGCGCCTCTGGCGTCGCCGTGCCCTCGTAGCCGGCTGGGAGTTCTGCTTCTTCAGCGATTCGCGCCCAAGCGATAGCCAGCGCCTCGATGGTGGACAGGTTCATTTGCTCATCCACTTGCGCAGCAGACGCTTTTTCAGGGAGGCGCGCTCTTGCGGATTGCGTCCCTTGTGGTTGGCAATGCGATCCGCCGTGGCGGCCTGGCGCTTGATGGGCCAGTAGGAGCGGCCATCCTTACCCATCGACCAGACGTTGCTGACCTGGTTTTCCAGTAGAGGCAGATGGGCGCATAGAGCTTCCGGCGACGCGCTGGCCAGCGCGGTGCGCTCGTGGGTTCGCCAGCGCTGATGCCAGAGTTTCTTGTCCTCGCGCTCGCTACGGCAGGTCGTGTGCCCAACGATGGGCGTTTTGCGGCGGCTGCGGCTCATGATGTGGTTGTCTCCAAGAACATTCAGGACAGGCTTTCTGGGTAGAGCGCCGTCACCGGGACAGGGTTTCTTGCACTTGTTCCAGCGAGGTCATCAGATGATCAACCTGATCCTGAAGATCCACGGCGAGATCAAATAGCTCAGCCACTCGGCTGCGTGATCCCTCGTTGAACGCGGCCATTGCCAGTTGATGCAGCTTCAACAGGTCGGTGCGCAGTTGCGGAGGTGCGCCGTCTGCGCTGTCATTCAAATCGCCGCGCAGCACGTCCACGGCATCGACTGCACGCAGCAGTGCCGTGGTATCGAAATTCTCGGGAGTCAGTTCGTCCCATTCGTCGTCGGTGATGCGGGCTGCCATCAGGAGAGCTCCGATTAAGCGGTTGCGAGCGTTAGATGCCCGATCGGCTCGGCTGCTGGCCGTACCTTGATTTCGATGTCGTAGCCGAGGCGATTCAGACAATCCATCAGCTTGCGTTCGGATAGATTGGTGAAGTCGCCGCGCATCATGCCCGACACCTTCGGTTGCGGGATGCCCATGCGTTTGGCCGCCGCTTGTTGAGTCAGCCCAAGGGCGCGCATGGCCCTCCTGATCTCGACCACCAGGCCGGTCTTGATCTTGAGCTTTTCAGCGTCAGGCAGTCCAAGGTCGGCAAAGACGTTGCCCGAGCTGCGCTGAACCTCGACGCCTTCAATGATTCGTTTTTGCATTTCGTAGCTCCTGTGCCAATACCTCGGCCACCTTCAGCCGAGCGCGGATGATGTCCATGTCGGCCTTTGGCGTGGCGATTCCGCTCTTGCTCTTCTTCTGGAAGCAGTGCAGGACGAACACCGCTTCCGCAAACTTGACCGTGTATACCGCTCGATAGGTGCCGCCGGCATCGTCTTCGACGACCTCCAGCACGCCGGCACCACCGAACCCCTTGAGCACCTTTGCTGCGTCATCCTGATCGCCTATCTGCGCCAACGAGAGCGCGTAACCGAAACGGCGACGCACGTCGGACGGCAACGCCATCAAATCCTTGTGGCTGCTCGCGATCCATTCGAGCGGTTTTTCTTTGTTTGTCATGACGGAATTTTATACCTGTTCAGGTAATGATGTAAACGCGGCAACCTCAAGGAGGTGTCGTAAAACATTTGTTTTGCGACAGGCTGTCAGCCGCCGCTGTGCTACCTGTGCAACACCCCCTCAAAAATGTACGGAAAACTCTATCGCTATTCACTATTATGCGGAAACCTGTTTTTGATGGTTATCCGCCTATGTTGGTTGGCTACATGCGCGTGTCGTCGGACTCCGACCGCCAGAGCACGGACTTGCAGCGCGACGCGCTGCTCGCCGCCGGCGTCGATCCGCGTCACCTGTTTGAGGATCGTGCCTCTGGCGCGAAGGATGACCGTGCCGGCTTGGCGCGGGCGCTTGAGTTCGTTCGAGCCGGCGATGTGCTGGTGGTGTGGAAACTCGACCGGCTCGGTCGCTCGCTGTCGCACCTGCTCGCCATTGTGACTTCGCTCAAGGACAAGCGGGTGGCGTTCCGCTCGCTGACAGAGAACCTGGACACTACGACGCCCTCGGGCGAATTCCTGTTCCAGGTGTTCGGTGCGCTCGCGCAGTACGAGCGCGCCTTGATTCAGGAGCGCGTCGTCGCGGGCTTGGCCGCCGCACGCAAACGCGGCCGGATCGGCGGCCGGCCGCAGGCGATCACTGGTGAGAAGCTGGACGCCATCGTCGCCGCGCTCGATGGCGGCATGTCTAAGGCGGCGGTGTGCCGCAACTTCAATGTCAAGCGCACTACGTTGATCGAAACATTGACGCGAGCAGGTTGGCGTGGTGCGGGAAGGACGGTCGATGAGCAACAAGAATAAGCTACTCACCGTCTTTTCTGACGCAGAGCAGGAAGCCTTGTACGGCCTACCGGACTTCGACGATGCTCAGCGGCTGGAATACCTGGCGTTGGCCGAATCTGAACTGGCGTTCGCCAGCAGCCGGCCTAGCCTGCAGGCCCAAGTCTATTGCGTCTTGCAGATCGGCTACTTCAAGGCCAAGCATGCTTTCTTCCGCTTCGATTGGCATGAGGTCGAGGACGATTGCGCCTTCGTGCTGAGTCGCTATTTCCACGGCGAAGCGTTCGAACGCAAGGCGATCACCAAGCATGAGCACTACAGCCAGAGGGGTCAGATCGCCGAACTGTTCGGCTACCGGTCGTGGGCGGCTAGCTTCCTGCCGCAACTGGCACAGCAGGCTGAACAGATCGTGCGGCGCGACGTAATGCCAGGATTCGTGGCCGCCGAACTGATCGTTTGGCTCAGCGAGCACAAAATCATCCGGCCCGGCCACACCACCTTACAAGAGCTGGTCAGTGAAGCCCTGTCCACCGAACGCAGGCGCTTGGGCGGCTTGCTGGCAGAAGTGTTGGACGAATCGGCCAAAGCTGCGCTGGGCCAGCTCCTGGTGCGTGACGACACCCTGTCTCAACTGGCAGCGCTCAAGCAGGACGCTAAAGATTTCGGCTGGCGTCAGATGGCAGGGGAGCGCGAGAAGCGCGCCACGCTGAAGTCCTTGCACGGGATCGCCAAGGCGCTGCTGCCCAAGCTCGGCATCTCGCAGCAGAACCTGCTGTACTACGCGAGCCTGGCGAACTTCTATACCGTCCATGACCTGCGCCACCTGAAGGCGGAGCAGACCCGGCTCTACCTGCTGTGCTATGCCTGGGTACGTTACCGGCAGCTCACCGACAACCTGGTCGACGCGATGGCCTTCCACATGAAAAAACTTGAGGACGAGAGCCGCACGGGTGCGAAACAGTCCTTTGTCGCCGAACAGCTGCGACGCCATCAGGAAACGCCGCAGGTTGGCCGCCTGCTGTCGCTGTACGTGGACGACAGCGTGGCCGATCCGACGCCGTTCGGCGAGGTGCGCCAACGCGCCTACAAAATCATGTCCAGGGAATTGCTGCAAAACACGGCGCAGCGCATGAGCGTCAAGCCACTGAACAAACTGGCGCTGCACTGGCAGGCGGTGGACGGCCTGGCCGAACGCATTCGACGCCATCTACGGCCGCTGTACGTCGCGCTCGACTTCGCCGGCACGGCCCCCGATAACCCATGGCTCGCGGCGCTGACTTGGGCCAAGAGCGTGTTCGCCAAGCAGCAGCGCCTATCACAACGGCCACTCGACGAATGTCCGGCGGCAACGCTGCCGAAACGCTTGCGTCCGTACCTGCTGATGTTCGATGCCGAAGGCACGCCGACAGGCCTGCATGCCGATCGTTACGAATTCTGGCTTTACCGTCAGGTCAGGAAACGCTTCCAGGCGGGCGAGCTCTACATTGACGATAGCTTGCAGCACCGGCATTTGTCCGACGAGTTGGTTTCGATGGACGAGAAAGCCGCCGTGCTCGCGCAGATGGACATCCCCTTCCTGCGGCAGCCGGTCAGTGCCCAGCTCGATGCACTGGCGACCGAGTTGCGTGCGCAATGGGTGGCGTTCAATCGCGAGCTGAAACAGGGCAAGCTGACGCACCTGGAATACGACAAGGACACGCAGAGACTGACCTGGCGCAAGCCCAAGGGGGAGAACCAGAAGGCGCGCGAGCAAGCTCTCTACGAGCAACTGCCATACTGCGATGTCGCCGACGTGTTTCGCTTCGTCAACGGCCAGTGCCAGTTCCTGTCGGCGCTGACACCATTGCAGCCACGCTATGCGAAGAAGGTAGCCGACGCCGACAGTCTGATGGCGGTGATCATTGCCCAAGCCATGAACCACGGCAACCAGGTTATGGCACGTACCAGCGACATCCCGTACCACGTCCTGGAGAGTACCTACCAGCAGTACCTGCGCCAGGCGACGCTACATGTGGCCAACGATTGCATCAGCAACGCCATCGCCGCACTGCCGATCTTCCCGCATTACTCGTTCGACCTCGATTCGTTGTACGGTGCCGTTGATGGGCAGAAATTCGGCGTCGAGCGACCAACTGTGAAGGCGCGCTACTCGCGCAAATATTTCGGCCGCGGCAAGGGCGTCGTCGCCTACACGCTGCTGTGCAATCACGTGCCGTTGAACGGCTACCTGATAGGCGCACACGAGTACGAGGCTCACCACGTGTTCGACATCTGGTACCGCAACACGTCGGACATCGTGCCGAGCGCGATCACCGGCGACATGCACAGCATCAACAAGGCCAACTTCGCCATCCTGCACTGGTTCGGACTTCGTTTCGAGCCGCGCTTCACCGACCTCGACGACCAGTTGCAGGAGCTGTATTGCGCCGATGATCTGGCATTGTACGAGAAATGCCTGATCCGGCCGGCTGGCCAGATCGACCGGCAACTCATCGTCGGTGAGAAGGCGAACATCGACCGAATCGTCGCCACACTGGGCCTGAAGGAAATGACGCAGGGCACGCTGATCCGCAAGCTGTGCACCTATACGGCGCCGAACCCGACGCGGCGCGCAATCTTCGAGTTCGACAAGCTCATCCGCAGTATCTACACACTGCGCTACCTGCGCGACCCGCAACTGGAGCGTAATGTTCACCGCTCGCAGAACCGCATTGAGTCCTATCACCAGCTACGCTCGACCATCGCCCAAGTCGGTGGGAAGAAGGAATTGACCGGCCGCACCGACATCGAAATCGAGATCAGCAACCAGTGCGCCAGGCTGATCGGCAACGCGATCATCTTCTACAACTCGGCGATCCTGTCCCTGCTGCTGACGAAGTACGAGGCAGCTGGCAATGCCAAGGCGCTGGCGTTGATCACGCAGATGTCGCCAGCGGCCTGGCGGCACATCCTGCTGAACGGGCATTACACCTTCCAGACTGACGGCAAGTTCATCGACCTGGATGCGCTCGTGGCGGGACTGGAGCTGGGCTGACGGAAATTTCTGGGATTCCGGCGTACAACCCCAGTAACGGCCGCGCGCAGTGTCAACAGCAGGCGAGAGCAATCTCGCCTCTCGATGGATTCGAACCAGGATTAGCCATGCCACTCGTTCACACCGAACTGCCCGCCGGCAGCCTGGCAGAAACGTCCCTCTCTCGTGGCCATGCGACGCAACGGCCACGGGGCACCGGGACCGCCCGATCGGAGGTGATTCCGGTCCGACGGGATCCTGGGCTCAGCCCAACCCCGGCACGTAAAAGGCGCTTGACCGCAACATCGCCCGTGGAAGGCCTAGAGCGTTTGGCGCTTGAGAGCTTGGCCGGGAGGCACACCCAACGCGACGTGGTGTCGATCACTTCAGAGATCGTCGCTCAGCTTCCTTCGCAAACCGGCTGGCGCTGGGCGGCGGCCGTCCGGTATCTTCATTCCGGACGATTCGCCCAGCTGCTCAGCTTCGTCGACCGAGATCAGCCCGTCGAGGGCTTCACCTACGCCATGTCCATCGGGCCGTGCGCGTACACGCCAACAGTTATCGGGGTCTCCTCGTTTTCAGTGCAATAAGTGACGGTACGAAAAGCTAGCACTGGCGCGGAGGTGGTGTTGGTAGATCGTTGATTTCATTGACTTTCCTGTTCACTTTCAAATCTGCGATTCGTGGCGTCAAACCGTGGTCGGTTTCATCCATTGGTGCCAGTTATCGATGCATTTGGCCGCGAAGGCAGGATTTGGTCAGCATAGCGGTCAACCGGGAAGCGAAACACACCCCGCAAGTTGATGCTCTCCAGCCTGGTGGGCGCAATCTTCTCGATCAGTTCCGGTGGAATGACCTGGCGGCGGTTCGACCAGCGATCCAGGACCGCCTGCATCTGTGAGGTATTCCACGCCATCACGATGTTGGCCATCAGGCTCAACGCATCGGCCACAGCCTGCATTTCATCGACACGTTTGGCCTGCGCCGGGCTGATCCGGCCGGTATAAATGGCGCGCTTGAGGGCGTTAACAGCCTCGCCCCGATTGAGCACCCGGCGCAACTCGTTCCTGAAAGCGTCCTTGACAAAGTAGTCAGCCAAAAACGCCGTACGCAGCAACCGCCCCAATTGCACGCCAGCCTCATAGATTGGATCGCCCTGGGCGGCAGAACCGAACCGCGCAAGAGCTGCCACCGCACTGGCATGTCCGCTCATGACCGAGGCTGCCAGGTGCACCAGACTATCCCAATGCTTTTCGATCAAAGCGACGTCGACATTGGCTTCGCACACCGCAGCGATTTCTGCGGGCACTTTGGTGCCGCGTGGCACAAAGAGGTGGCGCTGTTTGAGTTCCTTCAACCGCGGGCAAAGATCAAAACCAAGCAAACGGGCATGTGACATGGCAAAGTCGGTGTAGCCATGGGTATCCACAGCAAGCTGGCTGGTCTCCAGCTTTTCTTGGCGGATGACACCTTCAATGGCCACGCCCGCCTGGCGCTCATTGAGCACAAAGGGCTGCGCATGGAAGATGCCCCACCGGTCTTTTACATGGGAGTAGATTCCAATGGAAGGTGTGTTGCGCCGAGGATCAAGCCGGGCTTGCCACACCCGTTTGGTGGTCTCCATGGTCATCATGTCAGAAGATGCCAAATCGGACCGCCCCCAGGTGGCGGCAATCGGGTGTCGCTGCATGAATTCCAGCACAGCCTGGCAGGCCTGGCTCAGACGCCGTTCGTCCCGCGCCCAGCGCATGGCCTGGCGAATGCTGGTGGCAGACAATTGCGGAATCATGCGCGCGCATTCGACCGCAGTCAGACTGGTGCCGTGGGCCATGATGCCGGCATAGACCATCAGCAGCTCGTCGGTAGAGCGCGGCTCACGTCCGAGCATGATCCAGCTAAAGCGCACCTGGGCGTCAACGGCCAGAATCACTTCCGGCAATTGAACCTCACCGATGCGGTGATCCAAAGCCGCGCGCAGCTTGGTCACTTCTGGGTCTTCGTCCTCTGCGGGCAATGGCGACAAATGGAGTTCATCATCCACGCGCAGTACGCCACTGCGGGCTGCAGCGGCCACCGCATCGACACCGGCAGTTACTCTGGCCAGCAAAGGCTTCAAGAAAGTGGCAGCCTTGCTGGGTAACGATAGACGGGCATAGTGTTTCTTGGACTCTGCCTGCCAACGCTCGTCCGTGAAGAACAAGCGCGCACGACCCCGAAAGCTCAGGCTGTGCTCAATCCAGACCGAGCCATTGCGCACCGCGCGGCGCAGGGCAAACAGGGTGGCCACCTCCAACGCCTGAAACGCCCGTTCCCGGTCTGGGCTGGAGATCGAAACCTGCCAGATCATTCCCAGACTTGGTGCCACCACTTCAACTGGCAGCTTTCTGGATCCTTTGAGATATAAAGCTTGCAGCTTGGCAAGGTACTCGATGGCAGGATGCTCGCCGGTGGCCTGCCAGGGCAGCTTTGCAATGGCGACGAGCAACGACCGCACGGGGCGAATTCCATCAATCAATCCCTCGCGGACCAGGGAGGCCCTGCTCGGTGGTTTGCGTTTCTGGGTTTCGGTGATCAAGGCTTCAAGACGGGCACGCAACTCAGCATCTGGCACCGCACCTTGCGCGCTCAAGGCAACAAGTTCGCCGAGCAGCGTTTTGTACATTGCGGCCCAATTGACGGTAGCGGGGACATCGGCGGCAGCCTGACGCCACAGATCGGCGATCCGGCGCTGCACCATAAGGGGTCGTTTGCGGGAGGGGGCGGAATCCTACGCTAAGGCTTTGGCCAGCGATATTCTCCGGTGAGATTGATGTGTTCCCATCCGAGCGGCGAAACATGGGCCAAGAGATCGGGCGATAGCAGCTTTCCATCGCGTTTCTGGTTTGCAACGACCTCGCCGAGCTTCATGGTGTTCCAGAAGATGATGATGGCGGCGAGCAGATTCATGCCGGCGATGCGGTAATGCTGGCCTTCGGCGGAACGGTCGCGGATTTCACCGCGGCGGTGGAAGCTGATTGCCCGCTTCAGCGCATGATGAGCTTCGCCTTTGTTGAGCCCGATCTGGGCACGCCGTTGGAGTTCGGCATCCAGAATCCAGTCGATCATGAACAGGGTGCGCTCGACGCGACCGACTTCCCGCAGGGCTGTCGCGAGCTCGTTCTGCCGCGGATAGGAGGCGAGTTTCCGCAGAATCTGGCTTGGCGCGACGGTCCCGGCAGCAATGGTGGCGGCGATGCGCAGGATGTCGGGCCAATTGCGCTCGATCATGGCTTGGTTGACCTTTCCGCCGATCAACGCTCGCAGGTGCGCCGGGGCGGCCGACGGATTGAACGCGTAGAGCCGTTTGGATGGCAGGTCGCGGATGCGCGGAGCGAACCGGTAGCCGAGAATGGCACATGCGGCAAAGACGTGATCGGTGAAGCCGCCCGTGTCGGTGAACTGCTCGCGGATATGGCGTCCAGCATCGTTCATCAGCAGGCCATCGAGGATGTAAGGCGCTTCGCTTGCCGTTGCAGGAATCACCTGGGTTGCGAACGGCGCATATTGGTCGGAGACGTGGCTATAGGCTTTCAGGCCCGGGGTATTGCCATATTTCGCGTTGACCAGGTTCATGGCCTCACCTTGCTCTGTAGCGACGAAGAACTGTCCGTCGCTCGAAGCCGACGTGCCCATGCCCCAGAACCGGGCCATGGGTAACGCTGCCTGTGCCTCGACCACCATGGCCAGCGCCCGGTCATAGGCTTCGCCCTCGACATGCCACCGTCCAATGCGGATCAATTCCCAGAAGGTGTGGGTGTTTGTCGCATCCGCCATTTTGCGCAAGCCGAGGTTGATCCCTTCCGCCAAGATAACGTTCATTAGCCCGATCCGGTCAGCGCAGGGTGCTCCTGTGCGCAGATGGGTGAACGCTTCGGTGAAGCCGGTCGCCGCATCCACCTCCAGCAGGAGATCGGTGATGCGCGTGGGCGGGATCTGCTTGTAGAGATCGAGCACCAGATCTTCGGCGCCTGTCGGCGCGGCGGCTTCGAGTTTCTCGATATGCAGAACGCCGTTTTCAATCGACCCGCCCGGGATCGTGCCTGCGCGAGCGGCACGGCCAAGCTCGCGCAACCGCATGTCGAGGCGAGCTTGCCGGTCTGCCAGCCATTCCTCCGGCCGCAATGGCACAGCGAGACGACCGCCTTCCGCGATGGATTGTGCCGGAACGAGTGCGTGTTTCAGATCGCCATAGCGCCGGGACCTAGTAAGCCAGACATCTCCGGAGCGGAACGCATCGCGCAGATGGAACAGCACCGCGATCTCCCATAGGCGAGCGTCGCCAGCCCTCTGGGCCCGAAGGTGGCGATGCCATTTCGAGCTGGGCCGCAAGAAGCTGGTCATCGCGGCATCGTTCAAACCGGTACGAAGGGCCGTCACCGCTTCCAGAAGCGGCAGTGCAACGGGCGCAGCTCGCAGATCGAGCAGGCGCAACATGCGTGGAGCGTATCGGCGGAAGCGGTGATAACCGTCGAGCACATGATTGAGCGGATCGTCGGCCATGGTGGCGGTCAGCCTGGTTGCCATTGCAACAAGGGTTTTTAAGCCGTCCCACCCTGACCCACTCGCGATGACATCGCCCAGCGGCTGGCCATCATCCTGTGCATCGACCAGGGCGCCCCCGATCTCGGCGAAGGATTTCAGGGTGTCACGCACCACCCCCGCTTCGTCTGCGACCTTTGCATGGCAAATACGCTCCGAAGCACGGTAGAGACGGCCGACGATCCGGTCGTGGGTTTCGACCACTGCGTCGGCCAACATCGCCTGCCATTCCGAGACGCAAACAGCCAAGATCGCAAGCCGCCTGTCCTCCGGGAGATCGCGCATGCCGTCGGCATAATACCGTTCACCCTGCCTGCGCAGACGAGTCACCCGATGGGCAGGAACGCCGGCAAGCAGATCCTCGGGGAGATCGATGCGTTGCAGATATTCGAGCCGGTCGAGCAGCCGGTTGGCCGACGAAGAGTTCGAGCCAGGCTCGAACTGGCGCAGCCACACAAAACGGGTCACCCGATCATCAGCCGTCTCCTCGAGCAATGCCAGCAACTGTTCTCGGATCGACATAGGCAGCCGACTGGCGATCCTCGTCTCGATGCGTCGCTCGGCATCGACGAGAGCCGCGGCACAAAGCCGCTCGATCGTGGATGTCGCGGGAAGGACAGTGCGGGTGCGTCGGCACTCGGCTACGAAGCGACGGGCGATATCCTCGTTCGACACCGCCATCTCGGCTTCTCGGAACAACCATTCCTTCAGCTCGCTCGCACCACGTCCGGAGAAGGTGCGGAAGCCGTAGAGCCCCCGTAACTCGGCAAGATGCTCGTGCCGTGTTTCCTCGCGGGCAGCATAGTCTACGAGATCGTCGGCACCCAGGCCAAGCTGCGCTCCGATAAATTCGATGACCTCTGCAGGGATCAGTTCGCCTGGAGCCAGCACCCGGCCGGGATAGCGCAGGACACACAATTGCAGGGCGAAGCCGAACCTGTTGTGAGCGCGCCGACGCAGCCTGATATGCCCAAGGTCTTCATCACTCAGCGTATAGTGCTTGAGCAAATCCGTCTGTGAAGTCGGCAAGCGCAACAGCGCGTCTTTCTGCCGATCGGTTAGAGTGACGCGACGCGGCATACATGTTCCTTTTTCAAAATCTGATAGCGTTCAAGACGCTTTGTTTATGAAGCTGGTTGAGATACATTTCCAGAGGTCAATGCAATCGTGGCCGAAGCGCCGCCTCAAACCAACGTTTGTGATACATGCTGATCGGATATGCCCGCGTCTCCAAAGCCGATGGCTCGCAGTCTCTCGACCTGCAGCACGACGCCTTGCGCGCCGCAGGTGTCGAACGGGACAATATCTATGATGATCTTGCTTCCGGCGGTCGTGATGATCGCCCTGGCTTGACTGCCTGCCTCAAGTCATTGCGTGACGGCGATGTGCTGGTGGTCTGGAAGCTCGATCGCCTCGGACGATCGCTTGCCCATCTGGTCAACACGGTGAAGGAGCTGTCAGACCGCAAGATCGGCCTGCGGGTTCTGACTGGAAAGGGCGCTCAGATCGACACCACGACTGCGTCCGGTCGCATGGTGTTCGGAATCTTCGCCACCTTGGCCGAGTTCGAGCGGGATCTGATCCGAGAGCGCACCATGGCGGGTCTCGCCTCCGCGAGAGCGCGCGGTCGCAAGGGCGGACGAAAATTCGCGCTCACCAAAGCTCAGGTGCGTCTCGCGCAAGCCGCCATGGCCCAGCGCGATACTTCAGTTTCCGATCTCTGCAAGGAACTCGGCATCGAGCGCGTCACTCTCTACCGATATGTCGGTCCCAAAGGCGAGCTCAGAGACCATGGAAAGCATGTTCTCGGACTTACGTAGCAACTCGTTTCTTTTCGCAGGTTGAGCCACCTCCGCGCTTCATCAGAAAACTGAAGGAACCTCCATTGAATCGAACTAATATTTTTTTTGGTGAATCGCATTCTGACTGGTTGCCTGTCAGAGGCGGAGAATCTGGTGATTTTGTTTTTCGACGTGGTGACGGGCATGCCTTCGCGAAAATCGCACCTGCTTCCCGCCGCGGTGAGCTCGCTGGAGAGCGTGACCGCCTCATTTGGCTCAAAGGTCGAGGTGTGGCTTGCCCCGAGGTGATCAACTGGCAGGAGGAACAGGAGGGTGCATGCTTGGTGATAACGGCAATTCCGGGAGTACCGGCGGCTGATCTGTCTGGAGCGGATTTGCTCAAAGCGTGGCCGTCAATGGGGCAGCAACTTGGCGCTGTTCACAGCCTATCGGTTGATCAATGTCCGTTTGAGCGCAGGCTGTCGCGAATGTTCGGACGCGCCGTTGATGTGGTGTCCCGCAATGCCGTCAATCCCGACTTCTTACCGGACGAGGACAAGAGTACGCCGCAGCTCGATCTTTTGGCTCGTGTCGAACGAGAGCTACCGGTGCGGCTCGACCAAGAGCGCACCGATATGGTTGTTTGCCATGGTGATCCCTGCATGCCGAACTTCATGGTGGACCCTAAAACTCTTCAATGCACGGGTCTGATCGACCTTGGGCGGCTCGGAACAGCAGATCGCTATGCCGATTTGGCACTCATGATTGCTAACGCCGAAGAGAACTGGGCAGCGCCAGATGAAGCAGAGCGCGCCTTCGCTGTCCTATTCAATGTATTGGGGATCGAAGCCCCCGACCGCGAACGCCTTGCCTTCTATCTGCGATTGGACCCTCTGACTTGGGGTTGATGTTCATGCCGCCTGTTTTTCCTGCTCATTGGCACGTTTCGCAACCTGTTCTCATTGCGGACACCTTTTCCAGCCTCGTTTGGAAAGTTTCATTGCCAGACGGGACTCCTGCAATCGTCAAGGGATTGAAACCTATAGAAGACATTGCTGATGAACTGCGCGGGGCCGACTATCTGGTATGGCGCAATGGGAGGGGAGCAGTCCGGTTGCTCGGTCGTGAGAACAATCTGATGTTGCTCGAATATGCCGGGGAGCGAATGCTCTCTCACATCGTTGCCGAGCACGGCGACTACCAGGCGACCGAAATTGCAGCGGAACTAATGGCGAAGCTGTATGCCGCATCTGAGGAACCCCTGCCTTCTGCCCTTCTCCCGATCCGGGATCGCTTTGCAGCTTTGTTTCAGCGGGCGCGCGATGATCAAAACGCAGGTTGTCAAACTGACTACGTCCACGCGGCGATTATAGCCGATCAAATGATGAGCAATGCCTCGGAACTGCGTGGGCTACATGGCGATCTGCATCATGAAAACATCATGTTCTCCAGTCGCGGCTGGCTGGTGATAGATCCCGTCGGTCTGGTCGGTGAAGTGGGCTTTGGCGCCGCCAATATGTTCTACGATCCGGCTGACAGAGACGACCTTTGTCTCGATCCTAGACGCATTGCACAGATGGCGGACGCATTCTCTCGTGCGCTGGACGTCGATCCGCGTCGCCTGCTCGACCAGGCGTACGCTTATGGGTGCCTTTCCGCAGCTTGGAACGCGGATGGAGAAGAGGAGCAACGCGATCTAGCTATCGCGGCCGCGATCAAGCAGGTGCGACAGACGTCATACTAGATATCAAGCGACTTCTCCTATCCCCTGGGAACACATCAATCTTACCGGAGAATATCGTTGGCCAAAGCCTTAGCGTAGGATTTCGCCCTCTCCCGCAAACGACCCCATGTAGCGTATGACTTGCTCAAGCGCCTCGATCGCCCAATCTGGACAGGGCCGCGAGCTCGGCTTGTCTGGATCATTCAGCCAGGAGCGCACTGTGCGTGCCGAGCATGGCCGCTTGGTGAGGTACGCAATAAGGCGGGCGCTTTCGGCTTGAGTGATGCGGTGCGCATCGAGCAGGGCGAGGTAGCGTGTACGGTTGTCCATGGCTTGCTCAGTGATAAGTGAATAGGCACAAGTGCCTAAAGCAGCATGATAGGCACTTGTGCCTATTCGCTCAAGCCTGCTTCGTCATCGTAAGGCCGGTACCGAACTCGCCTATCCATTCAGTGCGCAAGTGCATCAGGCTACGCGCCGTGTCCACATAACCCAAACGTGCCGCGAGCTGGCCCTCATAGCTCAGGTTGGCGCAGCGCAGCCATCCTTTGCCCTGCTCGCGAGCCCTACGGCCGAAATAGTAGGCCACATTGAGGTTTACCGCGCCGGACTCGACCGATTCCTTCCAAGCACGTACCCGCGCCGCGTACCGTTCCACCAGGGGGCTCGGGCGGGCGTGACGGCGGTAGTGCAGTATCCACGTTTTGTCCCACGCTTCCTGGCTGTCCTCGGTGTGGCCGCACACGCGGCACTCATACCATCCATGACATGGTTCCTCGCCGATATCGAAAGCCATGGGCTTGAAATGACACATCGGCACCGGGTCATTCTTGCGACGCTCACGCTCGGCCGCCATTTCGCTCATGGCGTTGTCCAGCGCGCTACTGTGCTCTTGAGCCGTTTGGTATGTGTTCACGATGCAGACTCCTTGTCATGTGAATCAGTGTCGTTTCAATATTGAAGTTATATGCTTGCTATGGTGATCAGGGTTTGGATCAGGGGTGATTCAACGGATTCACGCGCCACCGCTATCG
The DNA here is from genome assembly GCF_029960215.1 of Pseudomonas sp. PS01301. NCBI lineage: Bacteria > Pseudomonadati > Pseudomonadota > Gammaproteobacteria > Pseudomonadales > Pseudomonadaceae > Pseudomonas > Pseudomonas sp. PS01301. The sequence continues at coordinate 15,045 of NZ_JASCPM010000014.1, forward strand.
CGGTAACAGCCGTAGTGGTTGATATCGTGGGTGAGCGGGCAATCGTTGTTTTGTCGCTCAAGGATGGCCTCACAGGCCGATCGGGCTAGCATTTCCTGTTCGAGTTCATCATTGCGGACTGATGCGAGCAAGGCGCCGTCAATGCCCACCATCACCAGGCCTGCGCGCTTCATGTTACGCAGTGCAGCCTCAAGGTCCTTGATGGCTGCCTGCTGATTGAGCTTGAGGTATTTCTGAGGCATCAGTTGCTTTCTCGCTCATGAGGGTGAACGGTGTGCGTCACCACGCCCCACACGTCGAATTGATCCCCCTCCATCACATGGCGGGGTGGGTAGTCTGGGTTTGCAGATCGGAGTACATGGTGGTATCCGTTGTGATCCAGGCGCTTCACCATGGCGTCGCCATTCACCACGGCGATCACGATATGGCCTCGCACTGGCTCGATGCCTTTGCTGACAATCATCAGATCCCCGTCGTACATGCCAGCGCCCTGCATGCTGTCGCCAGACAGACGCACCAGGTACGTGGATGGGTCACTGATATTGAGCACGTCATCAATCGACAGCACACCGCTGTTGGCCAGCTCGTCGAACGGGTTATCGTCAGTCATGCAGTGCTACCTATCAATCCTGCTTGCGCAGCGCAGCGTCCATGACGGCCTGCAGCTCACGCTGCAAACTGCCGGCATCTGGATTGCCAGTTTCCACTGCCGTAAAGCTGACCTCGCCTTTACCTGGGTGATAGCTGGTGCCGCTGCCTGCACTTGTTTCGATCAGCTGGACGGCAGCAAGCCACAGCTCGTTAGCGTGCTCTGCGCTGGTGGCCTTAATGTCGATGACGATCTTTGCGGTGTAGGTCATGTCCACGGTATGAATACCTCAGTACTAATAAAGTGAGTCGGGCTCGTTTCAATATCGGAACCATACCTTTTCGGTGCTATAGCTGCATCATTCCAATGCTGCAGGGGTACTAGCGGCAAGATCCATCGACACGGTGCCAACTTGGGCCCCGTGGGCTTGCATGGTTGCCGTAATTCGCTCCATGTCACTGTCATTGAGGGTCAGGATCGCTGCCATGTAAAAATGCATATGCATGCCCAGGGCGCGGGGATCTGCACTGCCAGTGTACTTGCGCCACTGGCTGCCCTGAGTGAGGCCAGCCAGGCGCGCCATTTCAGCGCTAGTGGCTTGCAGTTTGCTTTTCAGCGCAAGCAGATCCGCCGGCTCAGGTGGCCGGTACTGGTCGATTCGTTTCATGGTGAGCTCAAGCAGAATAGCGCAACAGAGTCGCGCGTAGTCGATAGCAGAATGCATCTGCATGGGCGTCCTTTCGGGTGGCGGGGCTTGCGCAAAGCAGCCCCTGATAGTTGCTAGTGTACCCTTCGGGGCTAGCCTTTCAAGTGCTCGATGCTCGATCGTTTCACCATGCTGAGCATCGGCCCTTCTTTGCCCTGGACTTCGGCCAGGTCGTACTCGGGCACGTCATTGGCCGTGATCACTTTGCGCAGGTTGCGATAGAAACCTTTGCGGTCGCCGGTGCTACCACTGCGCGCGTAAACGTTCTCGAAGGTCCAAGTTGAATTCGTCTTGCCGGCCGTGCGCCGTGCAAAGCGATAGATGAACCGGGCAATACCCGACTCATGCGAAAAGTAGTCGGGGTGCATGGTGAGCACGTCAGGCCGATCGCCAGACGTTATGTCGTCATACATCCAGCTGGGCAGGGCAAACTCGACATACTCGACTTTACGATCGTCGCCTGAGCTGACCACCTTGGCGTCGTTGATCAGGGTGAACGATTCATCTATCCATTTCTGTACGCCATTCACTATCCGAGGCCGGTTGATAGTCACCTTGGTACCCATCAGTCGATCAATGGCTTTGCCAATGGCCTCGCGCTGATTGCCACCATTCTCCTTACGGCAAAACTTGATTATGTCTACCAGTTGGGGAGTGAGTTTGCGGCCAGGTTTCTCAGCGCCAGGCTTGTCGCGGTACTGGTTCATGGCCTCGGTAAGGGTTGAGATTCCCATCAGCACCAGGTCGTAGTCAAACACCGACGCCATGCCCGCCGGACCCGACGTGATCGTAACGGTGCCCTCGTCGAGCTCATAGGTGATGACCTCGTTCGCTCTGGCATCACGTTTGGACAATCGAAACGGCGCCACATCCATCACCGCTCGATGGTCGCGCGCGCTGACGTCATACAGCATTGGAGCAAACAGGTCCTGTAACTCCGTAGCCTTGGCTTTGGGCTTGCGTCCACGCTTGGGCTTTTCAGCTGCCGGCTCAGCAACCACCTGGGAACTACTCGACTCGACGTCGATATCCTGAAACAGTGGGACCTGCTCCTCGGTGCGCTTTTGCTTAGGCTTTCTGGTCTTGGCTTTTTGCTGCAGCGCATGCAGCTGTTGCATCTTGCGGGTAGCTTGTTCTGATGGTGGTTTGTTGGTCATGGCTAGGTCCGTAGAATCTGTGATGCAAAGGCGCTGGCAAAGGCTTGGGAGGAGGGTGCTTAAATTACGTTTTCACTAGGTGCTTGAGGCTGAAACCCAAGCATGGCGCGGTTTGTAGCGGAAAAAAATGCGCGGTTTTTGGCAATTTATGGCCAAAAACCGTAATTTGGGCACCCAAGAGCTCTGAAGGCGTAATTTAAGCACCAGAACCCGTAATTCAAACACCCGAAACCGTAATTTAAGCACCCCAAACCGTAATTTAAGCACCTGTCCACAGGGTTATCCTTGACCTGCAGGCCACGGGGCGTAAGGCCTGCAGCGGTTATGCACAATCGCTAAATCTTATATACCTAATCTGCTTAAATCTTAAAAATCTGTTTTGGTCGTTTCTGGCAGATGGTCGATAGGTGTGCAGAGCGCCGAGGCGCCCAGCGTCATCGCCGGTCGCCGACTGCCTTGAGATATTCGATATAGGCCTGCGGGCTGCCCAAGGCTTCGCTCATTTGCTGTACTTCTGACAAGCGACTTGCAAGGGCCAGGTCTGCACGGTCCACAGCAGCCTGCGCATCACGCATACGCGCACCAGGCAGCAGGCTGGCAGAAACCATCAGCACCAGGAACGCCGTCACAGCCGCACAGCGAGCCGTGACGCCGTTTCGGGTGGTGGCAGGCCGCTTGAAGTAACGAAACGCCACCAGAGCCGCCACAGGCGCTACAAGAGCCAGCACCAGAACCATCATCGTGTTCATTGAATCACCTCGCGGCCGCCGTTGGTGTTCATGGGGGTGATCACACCGGTGTCTTCCATCAGCTCGATCATGCGAGCCGCACGGTTGTAGCCAATCAGCAAAGCCCGCTGTACCGACGATATCGACGCGCGGCCCGATTTGCGTACATGAGCGACCGCCTTGGCGAACAAGGGATCATCCTCACCACCGATATCGTCATCGTTCATGGCCTTGCTGGCCGCAATGGCTTCCTCAAGGTCGATCTGGCGTTCAGGGCGCCCGGTGCGCACCTGAATCGCAGTTACCGATACGCTCGGCACTGCATCGTTGAGGCCTTGCGGTATCTCCTCTCCGCCCAGCACCTCATACAGCGCCGGCAGGAACTCGGCGAAGGTCAGGCCCATGAGGTGAAAACTGGCATCGAGCTGGCCCAGGGCATCCTCCCCGCCGTCCGCCTCGGCCTGTTCTTCGAGCAGCGCCTCAAACTTCACCGACTTGATGCCGAGCTTGTCATCGAGCGCAAAGGACAGCTTGTCCTGCCACGCCAGTTTCATGCTGGTGGCCAGCTTGCCGGTGGCCAGGTGCATCTGCAGCTCCTCGCTGGTCAGATCCTGTGCCTTGAAGACTACGCGGCCGCCGCTTTCATCGGGGTCGGCCAGCTGGCAATCACTGAGGACATAGAAATCCGGCGCCGCTTTCTGCTGTCTGAGCCAATCGGTCATCGTAGCGCTTGGGGCGATCTTCACTGTGACCGGCCGCACTGGAAGGCTGCCCAGTACTTCGCGAAGGGTAGACAGCAGATCCTCGGCGGTGCTGGCAGAGCTCGCATTCACCACGATAAGGTCATGGCGCGGCATGATCATGGCGAACGTCTTGCGCCGATCGATGAACGCGTGGGGCAGGCGCGCCTGGATCACCTCGTCGCGGATCTGGTCGCGCTCTTTTTTGTAGACCTTGCGCAGCTGCTCCACCTCGATCCCTTTGATGTTGCGCTTCACCTCGCTGGTGATCGCCGCCGGCGGCAAGATACGGCTCGCCTTGGCTGCGCAGACCATCAGGAAATCACCACTCACATGCACCAGGGGCGCATCCTCGCCCTCACCGAACGGTGCGGTGAAACCATAGGTGGACAGCTCCTGACTGCCAGGCTCACGCGCCGGCTTCCTGGACAGGGCGTCCTGCAGGCTTTGCGGATCGAATGGCAGGGCCTGGGTCAGGCGGAACACGCGCAGATTCTTGAAAAACATGGGGTCACTTCCTGTCAGTGGCCAGGGTCTGAGCCTGGGCCAGTGGCGAGCTGCGCTGTTGACGTGCCTGGAACTCGGCGACGGCCTCGGCAAGGGCCTGGCGAGCGCCGGCCTTTGCTGCGACGGTGAACAGCGTTTTATTCAAGTACTCTTGGACTTTCATCAGGGCTTACGTACCCTGCAGCCAGTGCATGGGCCGGAACGGTATGTCGTCGTCTTCGAAATCAGGGGGAGTACCGCCCTGGGGGCCATTGGCGCGGTGTTGCTGAGTCTGATCGTACTGCTGGCCCTGCTGGCCCTGCTGGCGCGTCTGCTGGGGGCGCTGGCCAGTGCCTGGCTGGCGATTTTGCGCGTTGCCGGACTGCTGGTAGCCCTGATGGCGCTGGCCACCGTTATCCTGGCCTTGTGGGCGGCCGCCGAGCAGCTGCATGGTGCCCTGCATGTCCACGATGATTTCCGTGGTGTAGCGCTTGATGCCGTCTTTTTCCCACTCGCGGGTCTGCAGCTTGCCCTCGATGTAGACCTGGGACCCCTTGCGCAGGTATTCGCCGGCAATCTCGGCGACCTTGCCGAACAGCGCCACACGGTGCCACTCGGTGCGCTCAACTTTCTGGCCGCTCTGCTTGTCGGTCCACTGCTCGCTGGTGGCCAGGCTCACGCTGCACACAGCGTTGCCGTTGGGCAGATAGCGCACCTCGGGATCTTGCCCGCACGTACCCACCAGGATGACTTTGTTTACGCCTCGCATGTTTCGTACCTCTGAGCCCCGGCGCACCGGGGCGGTTGAATGGGGGAGTTAAGCGACAGCCTGCAGGTGGCCGATGGCATCGCTGTAGCCTTCCCAGTTGTCCACGCCGTGGGCGTGCAGGCTGGCCAGCAGGGCCGAGTCAGCCAGCAACTTCTCGTGCTCAGCTGCGCTGATGGTCACCATCGCCGGTGCGGCGTAGGAGTGACGGTGATTGCTGGCTGGGGCGTTGCGGCGATCCATTGTCACGGGGTCGCTGGCGCGGCTGCCGGCCAGGTTTCCGGTGCGGCCGGCGGGGGCGCTTGAAGTCACTTGCGCCGGTGGCGCCTCAAGCAGGTCGTAGAACTCACCAGTACTCGCGTCGAAATCGATCGACAGATCCATGTCCTGGGTAACCGGTGCGCTGGCCCGCGCTGCAGCAGCCTCGTCGGCCGCACGCTTGTCGTTCTGGCGCTGCTCCTCGGCTACGCGCTCACGTTCCTGGCGATCGCGCTCGGACTGCTCGTGCTGCTGCAGGCGGGAGTTGATCAGCAGCACCAGGTCTTCGTCGCTTTTGGTCACCAGGTACTGCAGGTCGGTGAACAGTGCCGGATACTGGCCGCCCATTTCGTCGATGGTGAACAGCGCTTGCTTGTAGCGCTCACCGATTTCGGTGGCTTCGTTCTTGGCGCGGATCAATTCGGCAGTGATGGCGTTGTCCATGCTGTCGAGGTTGCGCTTGCCCTTGATCGCACCAGCGAAGTCGCCAGCGATGTTCGGCAGGAACACGCGACCGCCCAAGGCCGAATTCACTTCGGCGACGTGCTCAGCCAGGGCGCTATCGGCCTTGACCTTGCGTTCGTTGCGCACCTCGGTTTCGCGGGTTTTAACGATCTTTTCCAGCTCCAAGCGCTTTTTGGTCAGTGCGCTTTTGAGCTCGTCCACGGTGCGGAACAATTCGTCGATCGAGGCCGTCTGCGCCAGGGCTTGTTTCTTGCCAACTTCGAGCTCGGTTTCAGCCTCTTTGCAGAATTTGACCAAGGCCTTGGCGTCCACGAAATCCTGATCGGTCTGCAGATCGGTTTTGATGTTCGCGACGAATTCCAGGGCAGTCTCGCGGTACAGCACCATATTGCTGGACTTGATGCCGCCCTCGACGATGATCGTGAGCGCCGGCAGCTTCTTGGCCTCATTGGCTACCAGTTTGGGCGCCGCTTCGACCACGACGTGGTTCGCCAGGTCGGCCTCGAACATGGCCCAGCCCTGTTCGATCTGCTCCCAGCGACCCGGTACCGCGCGGTACTCCATCCACACCATGTTTTCGGCGGTACCGTCGGAGACCACGAAAATGACTCGCTCAGCGCCGGAGACGTGCAGCTGCTGTTCGAGCTGAATCCAGTACTCGGCTGGCAGACTGCACGCCTGGACGGCTGCGACCAACTCGATGTTCCACATCTTGTGTTCGAAAAGGGTGTCACCCAGCAGGTTTTGCCCGTCCAGGGAGGCAAGGAACCGACCGCGTGTCATCACCACGGCGTACAGATCCTCGCCAATCTGGCCCTCGATCACCGTGCGCGCAGTCGCCTCAGTAGCATGGCCACGGTCGAACAGGCGCTGCTGGAAGTCGGTGACGTCCTTGGCAACACCCAGCTTTTTCAGGTCCAGTAAAGCCGTGCGGGTCATGCGAGACGACTGCGCCATCATGGCCGGCGCCTCGGATGCGGTGTAGTGGTTCAAGCGCAGCGCGTGCCACTCGGGGGTGCCTTGGTCGAGGTCGTGAATCATGGCTTCGTTGTTCATGCTACTTGTCCTTCCAATGGCTGCAGCTGGCGAATTTTGTCGGCCTGCGCTTCGGTCAATGTGTACTTCTGGCGAATGCGAGCGATCAGGTGCTCGGGGGTGCTGCGCCTGGCCTCGATCGCGGTGCGCCAGGTCGGCAGGCTTTCCTCGATGGTTTTGTCGGAGTACTCAGGCTTCTTCGGCTCAGCCTGATCAGCTGCAGGGCGCTCGTCGGCCGCTGCCGTTCGGGTGTGGGTCTGTTGCGTCTGTTGGGCGCCCTGGGCGGGCTGCTGAGGAGTGACGTCACGCTCGTGCTTACCCTCCATTTCCTCGGCAGTCGGCTGCGAACCAATCTCGGGGAAGGCCTTACGCAGGGCTTGAGCCTCGGTGCATTTGGCCAGCTGAGCGCGCGGGCGCTTGGCCCACATGGTGTTGGGGGTGCCGTCGGCCTTCTCGGCGTAGTTTTCCATCCAGTACTCTTTGGCCGTGAATTGACAGGACACGCCGCCGACCATCTTGGTGACCGTGATCGAGCACCATTCCGGCACTGCAATCTGATATTCCTCACGGGTCTTGGTCCGGTTGCTCGATGGGCCGGACCAGTTATCGCGGAAGCAGGACATAGGAATCATGGGGCCGAAAGTTGGCTCGCTCATGCCGGCATAACTGCCGCCACGGGTGGCGTTGATGCGGTACAGGCCGATGCCAGGCAGTACAGTGTCGCGCATCGCTTTGATTTCTTTCCCTTGGCCGTCGTATTGGCCGGTGCTCACCTTCATCGGGACGATGTGGACCGGCTTGAGTAGAGGATCCAAGCCCTGCGCGCGGCAGTAGTCCCACACCATCAGCACGCTTTCCTGCTTTGCACCTGGGTAGATGGAGTCACACAGCGCCCCCCATGTCGCCTGATTAAGGCCTCGCTCCACGAGCTGGGGGTTCTGCTGCTCCCACAATGTGATTTCGCTGCTCATATGCTTCTCCCTTGCCGTATAACATTTGAGTACGGCGAACGATACCGGACGATATTCACGCCGGCAAGCATATGATATAAATTTCCTAGCGCAAAAGATGGCTTTCCCATTTTTGCGGTATCGGAGAGGCCCCAGTCTGCAGCCCCCAAGGAATCACGAAATTTTCGGAAAGTGGGGTTAGCATTCGATTGCTGGACCTCATATCATTTGATATATTCCGCCAATCGAAACACACGCCATTGGTGGAGAAAAGCATGGCACCCCTTGAAAACGGCCCGGATGGGTCAGTTGATGACGAGTCAGCGATAGCGGAACGGGATGTTCGCAAGCAGAAAGCAATCGCGTCTCTTCGCGCGTTTTTTGGGTCCGAGGAAATGGACACAAAGCGCCGGAGGGCTGCCTTTGTCGCGAAATGCGGAACGACCTGGAACCACATGCAACAGGTCATGCAGGGCGAGCGAAACGTCGCGCCCTGGCTTGCGATCAACCTTGATCGAGAGTCGGGCGGTCAGCTCGATATGACAGCACTTACTGTCGAGGCTGATGAACGACACAGAATCGACTGGATGTATGTCCGCACAGCAATGCGGAGAAAACCGAGAGACTAAAACTGATGACCCAGCTGTCGCGCGTATTGGAAATTCTTGAAACTTCAAGCAAGCCACTTGCTCTGTTTGAAATCAAAGCCGCGATTCTGGAAAGATTCAGACAATTAGACTCTGAGGCCGGCATATCGGCCAGGATTCGTAATATCCGCCATCGTTTAGAAAATGATGGGGCTGGAACCGTTCGCGCTGAAAAAGCCGAAAATGTTTCGTGGTACCGATACCGATTACAGCGCAACACAACGAGCAATGCAGTCATCACTCCTGTCTGAGTGACGCAAGCGGATAGGTCGGGTTAGCTCCCCGGCTGACAAAGCCCACCCTCCAGGCTCGGGGCTTTCTGCTTGTAATCCTGGGGGGAAGCGCCTGCACTTTGCGTGCGGCGATCATGGAAAGTCATGCGCCTGGAGACAAGCATGAGAGTCAAATCAAATTCAGCAGTTAAGCTGGCGGCACCCTTTTGCCTGAAATTGACAAACCGTCAATTCCCGGAAAAAGACTTCATCGCAAATAAGCAATATCTGATTAATTACCAGGGCGGTGCTGTATGAGCATTCGTCGTGGCCCACGCCCCGAACAACGGTTCTATACCGTGGACAAGTCGCTGAGTGAAAACGAGCGTCTTTCGTGGGGTGCGCGTGGTCTTTTAATCTTCCTGTTGGGCAAGCCCGACAACTGGGAGATATCGGTCGCGCATCTGATCAAGCAGACAGCAAATGCCCAAGGCAAATCATCGGGGCGTGATGCCGTACGGATGATCCTCAAGGAGCTGGAGCACGTTGGGTACCTGGTTGCTGACCATGCGCGAAACAGCACCGGTAAATTCAGCGGAATGGCCTACACCGTCTACGAACAGCCCATTGCACCGCAGACGGATTATCCGTCGCTGGATTCACCGCAGACGGATTATCCGTCGCCGGCTAAACCGGCCCCGGCAAATCCCCCACTAACAAGTACTGATAAAACAACAAGTACTGAAACCCCAGCAAAGGGTTCGCCTAACGGCTCACCCGGCGCGATGGATTTCGGCGATCACGCAGCCTCCTCGTTCTCCTCGATCCAAAGCAGTTCTTCGAATGGCACCGGCGAAAGCTGGGCAGCCACCTCGGCCGACACGATGGCTGCACCCACGATCCAGTCGAACCGGTCGGGCGATGCAGCTGCAGCGGTTGGCAAGGAGGCGAAGAAGTCTGCGAAGGCGGCACCTGGCAAGGCGGCTGCGATTGATATGGCCATGTTTACGATCCCTGAGTGGCTTGACGAACAGCTGATTGTGGATTTCATCGAGAGCCGCAAGGAAATCAAAAAACCTGCGACCCAACGTGCTGTTGCAATGCTGATAAAACAAATGGTTGATCTGCGAGCCAAGGGCTACGACAGCGTTTCGATGTTGCAAAAGACGATCGTTGCAGGATGGCAGGGCTTGCCCGATCGGAATATCGATCAGTACCTGACAACAAAACAGCAACGTCGTTTCCCGGAGTCTAGTAAAAAATTCGACCCTTGGGCATTCACCGGCGCGAACTCGAACCACGGCATCCACACTGGAGGCAATTTCCATGAGCACAATGACCGAAACATCATTGACGTCGCGCCTGAGTGAGTGGACCGTCAAGCGTGCCCAGCAGCCCTATGAGCCTGGTGGTGACGCTCCCGATCCGGTGTCGTACATGGATCGGCTGTGGCAGCGTTTCGCGGCGTTGTTCCCCACGCAGTGGGCGCCAAAGTTTACCAGCGCCGAGTCGGTGCGAAACTGGGCTGAGCTGTGGGCTATCGCGTTTTGTGAGGAATCTCTCACGCCCGAGGAGGTGATGCTGGGGCTGCGCTCTTTGCGCCGGCACAAGTTCCCGCCAAGCCTGGGTGAGTTCATCCAGGTATGCCGTCCGATCCTGTCTGACGAACAGGCGTACTACGAGGCGTGCGACCAGATGAAACGCCGCCGTAGACCTCGGCTGTTGCCCACCGGTGAGCGAGTCTCGGAAGACAAGTGGACAGAGCCTGCGATCTACTGGGCAGCTGCGCGCATGGGCAGCGACCTGCTCAACCGCACCTACCCCGAGGTCAAAGTGCGCTGGGCGCGGGTGCTGGAAATCGAGCGCAAGAAGCCACGCCGCGAAGTACCGGCGCCGATGCTGGCGATCGAGGCGCCCAAGCCTGAGCCCAAGATCAGCGAGGCGGATCAAAAACGCATCATTGGCGACCTGTTGACGACTTTGCGCAAGCCGGTGGCCAGGGCACCGTCCAGGCCTAGCGATCATGACCTGGCAGAGCGCAAGCGCGCCATGGGCGATCTGCTAGCGATGCGTGAGCGCAACCAAGCCGGAGCCGCCCTGGCCCGGTAACCCTGGTGCCGCTGGCGGGCATGGTTCGGAAACCCACCCCGAATCACTGTCTGCCAGGTGCCGACAATGTGACCCAACGATCAGCCACTGACCCGCTCTGTCACCTCGACAGGTCCGGCGTCGATCAGGGACACAAGCCGCATGAAAGGTCGCACCCCCACAACCCGCGAAAAGGCCTGGCACGACCAGCTGGCCCAGCACGTCGGCTGTTTGCCCTGCCTGCAGGACAACGGCGTGCGTAACACCTGGGTCTCTATCCACCACATCGACGGTCGCACGAAGCCCGATGCGCACTGGCAGGTCCTGCCACTGTGCGGTGGCCACCACCAGGAGGGTCGAGGCCTGCCTGGCCAGCTGGCCGTCCATGGTCACAAACGCCGATTCGAGACCCTGTATGGGACGCAGCAGGAGCAGCTGACCCGCGCCGCCGAGCAGCTGCTGGATATGGGCTGTGAAGTGCCCGAGCGGGTACTGGAGCTCACCGGCCTGGCGACTGAGGCATGACGGTTCTGCGTCAGCTGCGCCTGCTGGTGCATGTGTGTGCAGCCATGGTCCTGGGTCGCCTGCTCACCCAGCAGCTGCAGATCCTGCATCGCCTTGGCCATCACCATTCGCGCCGGCCGCCAGCCAGCACCAAGACCTGCCCCAGCTGCGGCGACCCGAACATGGTTCCCCTGCACTCGACCAACGAGAAAATCTGCCCCAGCTGCGCCTACTCGGTGCCTTGGATGCTGACGGGCGATCAACAAGCCACCCACCAGCCCCATAGGGCAACACGTAAGGCGAACACACCATGAGTTATATCGCAGTCCAGCGTATCGGCGACCATGACTGGCCATTGCCGATGCAACAGACCGCTGGCGCTGCCGGTTACGATCTGCGCGCTGTCGAGGCGACCGTACTGGAGCCAGGACAGCGCAAGGTCATCCCCACCGGTTTTGCCTGGGCCCTCCCTGACGAGTTCGCCGGTCAGATTTGGCCCCGCTCGGGTATCGCGGTGAAGTACGGCATCGACGTGTTGGCCGGCTTGATCGACAGCGACTACACCGAGGAGGTCAAGGTGGTTCTGGTGAACCACGGCGACAAGCCATTCCACATCGAGGCAGGCGATCGCGTGGCGCAGATGATGCTCACCCTGTATGCGCGGTCTCGTGTCCAGGAAAGCGTCGTGGAGCAGACTGGCCGTGGTGGCTTTGGCAGCACCGGAGTCCAGTGATGGCCAACGCGCTGCGCATGAGCCCCGAGGCCTACGTCGAGCACCAGCGGCGCGTGCTCGGCGCGGCCGCACCTGCCTCCAAGTCAGCGCAACCGGTCAAGGGTGCCGCGAAGCCTGTCGCCGGGGCGACCCAGCGGCTCTATGCCCTGGGGCGGATGGCCGACGGGCACATGAACAAGACCGAGGCGCGATATGCCGAGCACCTGGATGCGCTCAAGCGTACCGGGGAGGTGCTGTGGTGGGCGTTCGAGGGGATCAAGTTCAAGCTGGCCGACCGTACGCACCTGTGCGTTGACTTCGCGGTGATGAAGGCCGACGGCATGATGCAGTTCCACGACGTGAAAGGCAGCAAGGGCGTGATTCAGGACAAGGCGGCCGTGAAAATGAAGGTCGCCGCCGCTCAATTTCCCTTCCCGTTTTTCTACGCCTTCCCGCCGCCGCGTGTGGGCGGTGACTGGATCCTGGAGAGCGTATGACCCTGCACGAGGTTTACATCGGCCACGTCATGGGCTGTCCGCACTGCTACGCACCCAAGAACCGCTATTGCACGGACGGCGCGCACGTACGCGCCGACTACCTCGCCGCCTACCTGATGGAGCTGGAGCCCACTGTGGCCAAGAGTCTGATGCGTGCTGAGAAGCGCGATAACCCAAGCCTGTTCCCAGGCGTGGCTGATCGAGTGCGTGAGCTGCAGGCCGAACAGGTCGTGCAGGAGGATCTGGCCAATGGCTGAGCTATGGGTGGTCAAGTCACTTGACGGCAGCCTTCGCCCCTTGCATGAGGAGGACGCCGAATTCTTGAAGGTTTTCAAGCCAGGCGATCCGTTCAAGATCAAGACGGGCAAAGCCCGCAACCCCCAGCATCACCGACTAGGCATGGGCATGCTGCGATTCGTGTTCAACAACCAGGAGCGCTATGACGAGTTCGAGGACTTCCTGGTGGAGATCAAGCTGCGCACCGGGCACTACCGCGAGCACATCACCTGCCGGGGAATTGTCACGTACGTTCCCAAGTCGGTCGCTTTCGAAAATATGGACGAATCCGAGTTCAAAATCTGGCGCCAAAAGACGATCGACGTCGTGCTGAAATATTTTATGCCAGAAATAGATACACCCGAATTCGAGAAAGCGTTAGCGCGGGTGCTCCATTCCGCATGAATGGTTATAAGTCGCGTCTGTAGGGGGCTACCGTGCGTCATTATTTTGCCACCTCGTGCATTCGTAACGTTTTTGACAATTTCGGATGCATGTCAAAACGTATATCATTTGACTCAGTAAACAGACCTTAGCTCGGAAGCAAAGATGACCCCTGAACAGGAACGAGGCGAACGCTACAAAGTCATTGCGACACGCCTTGCGGCAGCCCGTCGCCACGCTGGCATGAACCAGATTGAGGTTGCCAAGCGGGTCGGCCAGAAGAACATGACGCAGGTGTCATTGTGGGAGACTGGCGACCGGCTGCCCAAGCTGTTCGACCTGATCGAAATGGCTCAGATTTACTCGGTTCCGATGGATTACCTGTGTGGTCTGAGCGACGACTGGATGGCCGATGCGCCAGAGAACAATCAGGCGTTCCTGGCAAACGTGATCTGTAAAGCGATCATGACCAATCACACCAGCTGGGCGTCATCGACTGCGCAGGTTATCTCTGCAACGCTGGCGGGTAATTCCCAAGACCGCAGCGATCTGCTCCAAGTGGCCAAGGCCATGAACGAAGCCCGTGAGGCCTTCGACACGTTCGTGAAGCGCAACCCGGATTTCGATGACTATCCAGGTGGTGCGCAGCTGGTCAGTCGCTTCAAGACTGCCGAGCGCATGATCAGCATGGCCAGTAGCCGCATCAGCGACGAAGTGCGCCAACGCAGCATGATGGATGCTGAAATCGGTGTGGCAAGCGGGCAATTCACTGCTCGTGCTGAGCGCGACGTCAGCGTAAGCGTCAACCAACAGCTATTGGATCTTACCAACGGATGAGCACCCGAACACTCAAGTGGTTCAAAGGCGCGCCTGAGCGCCTGGTATGCGGCATGGCAGTACGCCGCACCAGCACTCAGGCGATCGAATTGATTGGTACGCACACTACCAGCGAGACCCAAAGCGCTATTGCGTCGGACTGCGCTGAATGGGCACAAATGATCCAGGGATATGAGCTGGAATGGCTGGGTAAGACTGGCGCAGTCTGATTGCGCTGGTCCTGGCATTCCAGGGCGCATCGGGGAAATCTTGTGGTGAGAGATTTGCCCGATGCGTAAGCATCCGCCCCCCGTGCTATCGGGGTGACAGAGGCCGAATAGTTGGCTGATGGTCCAAGGGGCTAGACCCTATCCCGACCTACTTCGGGATCAAGAATTTCGAGCAGTACGATGACCCTACAAAGGCTCGATGCTTGCTCAAGGCTTGGAACTAGCTACCGGCTAGCCGGTGTTCCACGCGGTGTCCTCATGCTAGCAGGGGCCCGCCCCCAAGGGTCACGGGGAGAAGGTTGCGGAAAGCCGGTCCAATCAGTAGACCTTAACCCCAGGCTTGACGGTTCGGAGAGACGAGCACGAATTGACGTGAGCGCTGGCGCGCCACATGAACCGGTGGCCGTGGAATACGGGAACTCCTCAAGGATCGATCGTGAGCTTGGGGCGCAATACGGCAGGAGCATGCGGGCCAGTGACAGTCGGGAATAGACCGATCCGATGACCTGGGCGACCAGGCCGTATCGGGGAATGATCAAGGCGTGCCCATGTGGGCTGCAGCGCTCGGACAGCAAAGACCCCAATCTCCTGGGCCGGTATGAGCAAGACGGCCAACCACCAAAAACGGCGGGGGGAAGTAAGCGGGTGTGACGGCCCGGTGTCTCGATCATTGCCCGATACGGGTCAATACCCAGGCTGATGGGTAGAGCAAGCATGGCGAGCATGTGATCCCCGCTCGTTGAGGCGCCATTCACGAAGTTGACCATGCGCTTAAGTCGTGAAATGCCGGATCTGCAGCACCGGCGGCCCGTTGTATTTTCAACCTTTCAGGGAATGACGTACATGAACAAGCAGGAACTGGTCAGTGCAGTGGCTGATGCCACCGGTATGACCCAGGCGCAATCCACCAAGGTGCTCAATGCCGTGCTTGAGTGCGTCACCAGCTCGCTGGCCAAGGGCGAGGACGTGGTACTGGTCAATTTCGGCACCTTCGCGGTGCGCAATCGGCTGGCCCGCAATGGCCGCAACCCGCAAACCGGCGCCGTGATCCAGCTGCCCGCTACCAAGGTGGCATCCTTCACAGCCGGTAAGGCCCTCAAGGCTGCAGTAAACCAGTAACGCCCCGCGCCATGAGGGTCACCCGATGAACGAAATCGGGAAGGCCCTCAAGCCACCGCCTCGCCCCGTAGTGCCCCATCCGTAGTGTCACCATCACCCAATCAGCGAAATCGGGAAAGTCCCGCATATCACCCTCTCTGCGCCCGTTTAACCTCTCTCCTGCATCACCGGTGTGCCTGTTCACCGTAGGGGAGTAACACAAGCCTCCCCCTTCCTCGACCGTTAGCCGAGTTGCTGAAACTCACAACACTGACCGTGCAGGCTTGCGCTATTAGGTGGGCGCGCTAGGGAAGCAATAAGCATGGAATCGCCGTGGGTTTGATCCTTCCCACTCACAGGGCCGCGCTGGGCAATCAGCGGCACCCCTTCCCCCATTTCCATAGGACGCACCCCCATGGCAGCCAAGACACCGGTTACCACGGGCAAGGACGGACAAGCACAACAGTCCAAAGCCACCGCCGCCCGTAAGAAGCCCGCAACGCCCCGCGCCACCACCAAGCCCAAGACGCCCAAACCCGCCGCTCCTGCAGAGCCCGTAGTCCCGGCCGCACCGCTGTCCCCCGAGGACGAGCTCATTGCTGTCATGGATCCGCGCCATGTGGAGTTCGTCGAGCATTACCTGGTCGATCACAACGCTACCAAGGCCTATCTCACCGCGTTCAACCCCGAGCTCGCCGAAAATGTGGCCCGTTCCGCCGCCTCCCGCCTGTTAACAACAGTTAACGTCAAAAAACTCTTGTGCGTGCGCGTAAAGGCGATGTTCGAACGCACCGAGGATCTGCAGGACCGGATGCTGGCCCAGCAATTTGCGATCGCCTTCGCCGACCCCAACGAGCTGGTAGAGCACCGCCGTGAGGCTTGCCGCTATTGCTATGGCGAGGGCCACCGGTACCAACGTAAGACCAGCGAGCAGGACAGGCGCAGGCAGGATTGGGCGAAGGCCGTAGACGAGGCGATCGAGGAGGGCGAGCCCCCGCCAGAGTGGGACGAGGAAGGCGGTATTGGCTACGACCCGCGCAAGCGCCCGCATGAGGATTGCCCGGAGTGCTTCGGCGAAGGTGAGCCGCGCATCGTGATCAAGGACACCCGCGACCTCTCCCCAGGTGCCCGCGCCCTGTACGCCAGCGCCGAGCTGACAAAGGAAGGCTACAAGATCAACACGCACAGCCAGGAGAAGGCCCGCGACGTGCTGCTCAAGATCCTCAAGCTGTTCGACGACAAGGCCGAAATCATCGTCGGCGTTATACCGCAGGACAAGCTGGACGATATGTATGCCAGGGCTATGGCCAACGCCGAGGCCGGACGCGCTCGCACCCAGGGCCGTTCGCGCTTGCCATCAGCCACCAATGCCGAGAAAGCGCCGTGAAGGCCCCAACGAGCGCCGTACAGGCGTTTTCACATGCTCAGCTATGCGACGTAGCCGTAAAGTGGCTCAAGCGGCCTCACAGCGCCGGCGGGCCTGGCTGCCTGGTGGCCGTCAGTGAGGTGGCCACCGGCTGGACAGGAGAAATCCCCGACGCCATTGGTTTCAGCCTCTCGCACTGGGAGACGGGCGCCACCGTGGTGGAGGTCAAGGTCAGCCGCTCGGACTTTCTCGCCGATCGGCGCAAACCGCACCGCATGGTGGGTGGTGTGGGTGCCTGGCGCTACTACATGGCACCCAAGGGGCTGATACGCCTGGACGAGTTGCCCGCCGGCTGGGGCCTGATCGAGGTCACCCCTGGCGGGATCTGCCGCGTCCAGGCTGGCGCAATGGCTGACGTGCGCAAACTGGGCTAT
The DNA here is from genome assembly GCF_029960215.1 of Pseudomonas sp. PS01301. Classification (NCBI taxonomy): domain Bacteria; kingdom Pseudomonadati; phylum Pseudomonadota; class Gammaproteobacteria; order Pseudomonadales; family Pseudomonadaceae; genus Pseudomonas; species Pseudomonas sp. PS01301. Next base: position 32,189 of record NZ_JASCPM010000014.1, read on the forward strand.
GACGCCCTGCAGCTGCAGGTGGAGCGCTGGAAACACCACTACGCCGACCGTGACCGCGAGCAGTGGCTGCTGGTCAAGCTGCTGGCCCGCCTGGGTGACGTGGAGAAACTGAATCGCGATCGCCGCGACGAGTACGCCATCAGGGCGCGGCTCAATGGAGTGATCGAGGAGCAGGCCAAGACCATCAGCGCCCAGCGCCGCATGATCTACAAGGTGGGCCATCTGGAGCGTGCAGCCCTCAAGAAGGCGAGCAATGGTGAACAAACTTCGCTTGCCCATAGAGTAGGGAACTAAGTTCACATGGCAAAGGCACAACGACCCCCGCTCACGGCCAAGCAGGTTCGGGAAATGCGCGATCGGGCCGGCCTGACGGTCGCGTCGAGCGCTGAGCTGATCTATGTAAGCCGCCGCATGTGGCACAAGTACGAGTCTGGCGAATCGCAGATCCACGCCGCGTTTGTCGAGCTGTACAGGATCAAGACCGGCCAGTTTTAAACGCGCCCCGAGTCATAGCCCGCAAACGCGGGCTTTTCTATGCCTACATCGCACTCAAACGATATCCGTATCGTATATCAAATGGTATTGACATTCGAGTCGTCGTGATGCGACTATGGCGCCCTCACAGCGACAGGCTGACCGCCAGTCTCCGCGCACCTTGCGCCCCAGGAGGGCAAGACGATGATCCAGGCCAATACCCAGCAGCAGCCAGCGACCCCCACCAAGATCACCGCCCCCGGCGTGCGTTTTGGCGTGCGCTCTATCGGTCCTGATGGCGTGCATATGAAAGACATGGTTTCGGGCCACTGGACCACCTACCCGGTGCGCGACATGACCCGCCAGGAAGCCGAGGAGGTGGTTGCCTATGAGTTGACCAAGGGCACCGTGAGCACCTACGAAATCATTGACCTGGACGAGCAGGCCCAGTGCAACCAGGTGCGATCCGCCGCCGTCAAGGCTGTGCTTGATGCAGCTGGATACGACGACCTCGCTTACGAGGTTCGCAAAGGCGAGGTCGGCCGAGTGCTGCGCGCTGCTGCCCGTATGGCAGGTGACAAGGCCGTAGCTGCCGCCCGCGCTTAAATCCACTTGCCTGGTTCGCTGGGCGCCTTGCAAGGAATCACCATGAACAACGAACGCCGCAAACAGATCGCCGCCCTGCTCGACCGCATCGAGTCGGTGTGCAGTGAAGTCGAGGATCTGCAGAGCGAGGAACAGGACTACTACGACAACATGCCCGAGTCGTTCCAGGGCGGCGAGAAAGGCGAGAACGCGCAGGCTGCGATCGACGCGCTCGACTCCGCCGCCCAATCGCTGCGTGAGGCCGTTGAGTTTCTAGGCACTGCCCAAGAGTAGCCGCCTCCCTTTGCGCCCCAGCCCGCCCCGTGCGGGCCTTGCCAGTACCAGAACCCCACAAGAGACGCGCCATGACCATCGCCACCAGCACCACCGACCAGATTGATAGCCTGATTGCTGCCGGCGCGCTGTTTGTGGCGAATCACTCCGGGGGCAAGGACAGCCAGGTGCAGCTGATCCGCCTGCTGGAGCGCGTGCCAGCGTCGCAGATCGTCGTGGTACATGCCTCGCTCGGCGCCATGGAGTGGCCAGGCGCAATGGAGCTGGCCCGCGATCAGGCTGCAGCTGCCGGTCTGCCATTCATTGTGGCCAGTGCAGCCAAGACCCTGCTCGAAATGGTCGAGCGCCGGTTTGCAGGTCGCCCCGAGGTGCCAAGCTGGCCGTCAGCCTCGACTCGCCAATGCACCAGCGACCTCAAGCGCGGCCCGATCCAGCGTGAGGTGCGCAAGTTCGCCAAGGCCAATGGTTTCAAGGTGATCGTTAACTGCCTCGGGCTGCGCGCCCAGGAGTCGCCAGGCCGTGCCAAGCGCAAGGAGTTCGGCCTTATGGGTATCAGCAACAGCGTGCATACCTGGTACGAATGGCTCCCGGTACACGACCTGTCGGCCACCGAGGTGTTCGGCATCATCGAGCAGGCCGGCCAGCAGCCGCACTATGCCTACGCGCTCGGCAATGACCGGCTGAGCTGCGTGTTTTGCATCATGGCCAGCAAGGAGGATCTGCGCACCGGGGCGAGCCACAACCCCGACCTGCTGCAGCAGTACGACGCGCTCGAAAAGCGCACCGGCTACACCATGCACATGAGCCGAATCCCCCTGGTTGAGCTGGCCGCCTAACCCCACGACAACACACCGCCCCTCACGGGGCTTTGTCAGTATCGAAACCCTGCACCTGGAACACCCCATGGACACCACGAAACCCGCTGAATCCAAATTGGAGCGCGTGATACGCAAGATCAAGCGATGCCTTGCCCTGGCTCGCAGTGCCAACGAGAACGAGGCCGCGACGGCTATGCGCCAGGCGCAGGCACTCATGCGCCAGCACCGCCTGAGCGAGGACGATGTGCGCGCCAGCGATGTGGGCGAAACCCAGTCGCGAATGACCCGCGCTACCCGCCGGCCGTACTGGGATCGCCAACTTTCCGGCCTTGTGGCCGAGACATTCGGTTGCACCACCTTGCGATACAGGCACTGGTGTCGGCAGTCCGAGCGTGTCGTGGAGGTGGCAACCTTCGTTGGGGTAACGCCTTCACAGCACATCGCCCTGTACGCCTATGAGGCCCTGCTGCTGCAGGTGCGGCAGGCCCGTAAAGAGTACGTCGCCGGTGTGCGTGCAGGCCGCTACAAAAGCCGTTACAGCCCGGATACGGCGGGCGACCATTTCGCGATCGCTTGGGTCGGCCAGATGGCTGGCAAGTTGCGGGCGCTGGTGCCGACTGGCGAGGTAGACCTGGAGCTGGAGCAGCATTCGGCAGGACGAAGCCTGGTCACTGTCCAGGCGCAGGATCAGGCGCTTATCGACCTGTACCTGGCCGACATGAAGGTGGGCAAGGCCCGAAAGCAAACCGAGCGCGAGCTGGACCTGGATGCGCAGATCGCCGGCATGCTGGCGGGCTCCAAGGTCGAGCTGCATGCAGGCCTGGCGACAGGCGATGAAGAACAGGTGCTGCTCGCCAGCGCGTAGAACGTGACCCTATGGGCTGGGAGGCTCAAACATGATCGACACCACCTACACCATCATTCGCGCTGACGGCGCACAGGAAGTCCGCAAGGTAGCCCTGGGCGAGCACAGCAACTACGAGGCGCTGCAGGCGCTGCTGTGCCCGCTGCTGGACTGCGACTACGCCGAGCACGTCCGTGTGTGGCACAACGGCGAATACCTGGACCTGTTCGTGGACGAGGACAGCCTGCACAAGGACCTGCCGCGCAACGAGCTGGCCACCACGATCTATCGCAACAACGTCATGACACACGAGCCAGATACGGATCCAGACAGCCTGCCCTTCATCCTGGGCGACGCGGTGCTGTTCGATCGCAGGGTTTGGAGCTGATCAAGCATCACCCCGCAAGTGACTTGTAGCCCGCCCTGTGCGGGCCTTGTCAGTGAAACCACTCACACAGGATGCAACCCATGGTACCCGTAAAGAAAATCACCCTCGTCGATCGTGGCCAGGACTTCACCCAGTGGTACGTGCGCAACGGCATCGTGATCGACTGTCAGCCTGCCCAGGGCGACGTATGGGTCGGCACCTTGATCGTGGGCGCCCTCAATGCTGCGCAACCCGATGCGACTGGCGAGCAGCAGGCAGGTGCTGATCATGATGTGCGTGTCGGCAGTCTGCTGGGCGTGAAGCCGCGCAACACTGGCGTGCCTACTACGCTCAACTATCCAGTCGAGACAGTGGAGGCTCTGGAGCCTGCCGAGGCCTTGGAAGTCGAGGAGTTCGCGCGGCGCTGGGCTGAGCGCCTGGAAATCCCATTGGTCGAGTTGGGGTTGTAATTGCTTTCAGGTTTTAAGGGGTGTAGCACACCCCTCCTGCACTATTAATACCAGCTAGTACCTATAGTTGCGTTACATACTACGATCTTTTTCCTAGGCGCCACCATGGGGGTGCCACAGGGCTTTGGAGATTAATGTGGCCTGCAAGAAATCCTGCGTAAAGTTCGTCTTTGGGTATCACATCAGGATCAAGATCTGGTGAAACAATCAGTTTTTGTATGGTTATTTTAGCATTTGTAATTTCTTTATAGCGTTTTTTCAACTCTGCTGCATGGTCGTATAAGCTTTCACACATCTTAAGGCAATAAAATATTGTGTCGTCATTAAACTTATTGATGCTTCTAAGGCTGTCCTTGTATTCAGTGTTTGTAATTTTTTTGTAAGTTTCACCAAAATACATATCTTCGAACCTTAATGGCTTTTGGAAATCACCGTCTTGAAAGCGCTTAATTAAAGCGTTACGCTGTCCGTGCGCATGTGCATAGCTATGTGTAGAAATCTGCAGTTGAACAAACGCACGCATGGCTGCAGTCGAGGATGATATTTCGGTCAATACCAGATGGCTCAGTTGATCGATTGGCATAGGCGCACACTTTATCGTTTCAAGGTTCAAGGGGCGTGATAGGTGTTTAACAAAGTCATCCCCATGCTTCTTAAATATTTCTAGTTCTTCGTCAAAATTTTCTTGAAGAGTGCGTGACCATTCTATCTTGGTAGTAACTGCTACATTGAAGATTACCTGGCCTAAAAGCAATGCAGAGTTTGTACTTCTAATCTCTTTAATTAGCTCTTCTCGCAATTTACTTCTCGTAGCAATGCGCTGTGCAGCCCAAGCGCCTGCGAATGCCCCAGCCAGCGCGCCGAAAACGGTAGTAAAAAATGACGAGTTACCCAAGTCTACCAACCATCCTATACATGGCAGGAATGATCCATTGCTCGAATAAACCCCGCACACGGGTTCCCACAGATTCGTCATTGCCGCTCCTTGTGAAGGGTATGGTGCCGTCGTAGCAAATAGCCATTCATCATAGTAGCTGTTCCAATTTGGCAGCAATCATTTGCTATCTGTGGGTCTAGCCGGCGCAGCAGCCAGGGCATGGCCGGCCTTACGACCCCCCAACGTCCCACTGCCGCTGCTCCCTCTCGCCTGACCACTGCGTTCTGCCGCTGACCACAATAGGTCCCCCCCCGCCGTGTCATGAGGTAAGGCAGTGGTCTCTCGCTCCCTCCACATGACATAGGGAAGCAATTCTTATTTTCTAAAAATATATCATTTGAGTGTTGAAACGTATATCAAATGAGTGTGATAATCAGCGTCGGAGCATCGTAAGAAAAGAACCACATGGAGAGCATCAAAGTGGACGCTAATCAGCAGCAAGCAAAGCCCCGAGCGGGTCGTGAATGGTGGGACCGCTTTCGCGCCCTGCCCCGTTTCAGTTTCTGGCGTGGCGAGAAGGGAGACGGCATCGTAATGCGGATGGCCGACCCGTCTGGCAACTGGGTGGAGGCAGACAAGGTGGGCACGTTGGCGGAAATCGTGGACGGCCATACCAACGATCTGCGCAATTCACTTGCGGCGTTCGAGGGCTTGGGGGAGATAAGCCGCAACGCACTGCTGCTGCATCGCCAGATCGGGAAGGTGACCGTGGGCCCCACGGCCGAGACGGCCATCGTCCTGGAGCTGCAGGCCACTCACCCTACTGGCGAGCCTGTCGTACGCCACCCTGACGGCCGCACGTTCGTGCTCAGCTGGGCCGATATCTCCCGCCTGGCCGCATTGGCCTTTGACCGTGACGAAAAAACTCTGCAAACCATCCAGGAGAACCCGCTGTGATTAACCTCCCACTGGCCTCGATGATCCTCGTCACTGCTGTGCTCGTGCTGGTAATGGCCGTCGGCCTGGCTCACATCGTCATGAACGACCACGGCACCCGCAAAGCTGCCAGCCTGGGCGCTGGTGCTGCTGCTGTCGCCTTTGGCCTGATTGTCTGGCTGTGGACTGCCTTTTCGCCCCTGGCTGCCTCGGTGGCCTCGTGAGTCAGACGCCCAAGGTATTCACTTCCGCTGAGATTCGTTTCAGCACCAACGGGGGCGCCTTCGTGGCGCTCCACGACTTCCAGGCCCTGCAGGCGCGCCTGGCGACGCTCGAACGCTCGCCCCTGCGCGCGGCATGGATCCCGCTCGGCTCGCACCGTCCGCCCGAGCAGAAGGGCCCCAACGGGCGACCCGTGGAATACCTGTGTCTGTACAGGGACGGCCGCCAGGCTGTTGACGAGTGGCTGGAGGATGACACCGACGGCTGGGTGTTCTGGCAGGGTGAGCCCACCCACTGGATGCGCCTGCCCGAGGGTCTGCCCCAAGCACCGGATCTGCTGAACTTCACGCCCGGTCTGTACGCGGTGCATTACATCGACAATTGGAATGGCGAGGGTGATTACACCTTTGGCCTGGCCGAGCTGGACAAGTCCGGCACCTGGTACAACGCCAACCCGAACGAAAGGCAAATCCCCCTGCTGACGCACCACGGCGATCGCCTGATCCAGGCCTGGCCGCTGGTGGACAACGGTGCGCCCGAGCTGACGTATCAGGCAGGCATCACCGCTGCCCGAGCAGCTGCAGCACAGCACCTGCGCCAGTACTGCGACAACCACTCGCCCACTGGCCAGGTCCGCGACCTGGAGCCGGAGCACTTCGCCATCTGGCACGCGCTGTATGCCATGGCCAACACCATCACCGAGCAGCTGGACGCCGAGCCTGTGCCGTCGAGCGCCATCCTGACACCTGCCCTGGAGCTCACCGTATGACCGATATTGCATTGTTTCTCGCCGGCTGGGTGCTGGCGGCTTGCCTGGCCGTGCTCCCGGTTCTGCGCGCTATGCGTCGGGCCAATTACTCGCCCAACGTTGCCGCCCAGGCAGGAGGTGCTTGTTCGGTGGGTCTGGCTGACGCTCCACGTTTGCCAGGCCGGCGAATCATGAGGATCGAAGCGTGACCCGCGAACAGATCAAGGCCATTTTTCTGGCCAACCGCTACCTTCAAGACGTCGAACAGGCGATCCGCGACTCGGGCACCGAGGTGGTCAAGTGATCGTGTGGACTATTCGCGATGTAGTGCAGGTGTCCATCCTCGGATTGTGCCTGGTGGCGTGGGCTGGTGTCGTACTCAAGCACTGGGTTTGCGACAAGCTAAGGCTCTGGCGCAAGCGTTTCAGCTGATTCGCCATGGTGGGCGGTAAGTGACCGCATAGCTGCGCCATAATTCAATCGGAACGATGGTCGATTTATTTGTGTAACAGTCAATGAACATAGGCAAATTACCAAATAAATTCGTAGCAAATGATATAAACCGCTGATAGCATACGCTACAGCATAGAGCAAAGGGCCGCCCTACGCAGGGTGGCCCTTTTTCGTTTCCAGGAGGGCGTCATGGTTTCACCGATCGAAGTATTAACAGCTGAGGCGCCGCAAGCCGCTGGCGAGGGGAAATGGTCCGTTCGCATCAGCGGCGGCCGCTTCCAGTGCCAGGTGATTGTCACCGACAGCACCCCGGAGCGCGTACAGCTGCAGGCCGACCGTGTTCTGCAGGGCATGAATGGGAAAGTCCGCCCTGCCAGCGACGACTCAATCGCCACACTGGACGCCGCCGAAACGCCTGATTTCAAGCGCGGTTATGCGGCAGCCCTGGATCGGGTACGGAAATTCATCGATCGCATTTAATGATTCGCCAGCGCTGGGCGACAACCACATCGAATTTCAAGGAAGCCACCGTGAAACAAGCCAAAAGCGCCACCCTCAAGCAGTTGCAAGAACAGTGCGACGCCTGGAAAGCCAAGCATCCAGAAGGCACCCAGGTCTCTTATGAGTCGATCATCGGCGAGGGCGAAACCCATCGCGGTGCCACGCGCAGCGAGGCTCAGGTTTTAAGCCAGCACAGCGCCGTCGTGTGGCTCAAGGGCAAGAGCGGTTGCGTGCTGCTGGACCACTGCACCGTCATCGAGCCGGAGGAGGTATGCGCGTGATCCAGTTCTTCAAGGCTCTGTTCAAGCAGACAGGCAGCGTCACCATCAACGGAGTCACTTATCGCGGCAATAGCGTTGTCGTCAGCGGCAACATCGTAGGCGGCGATCTGAACATCGGAACGGTCACCATCGACGGCAAGCGCCAGCAACAGCAACTGCACCTGGGCGCCAGCATCGCCGTACGGGTAATGGGCGACGTATCCCAACTCGATTGCGGAGCGGGTGACGTCAAGGTCTCGGGCAGTGTCGGCTCGCTCAAGACCGGTAGCGGCAATGTGGAGTGTCGCGACGTGCAAGGCGACGTCGCCAGCGGTAGCGGCAACGTGTCCTGTGGCCATGTCGGCGGCAGCGTGCGCACCGGCAGCGGGAATGTTTCAACGCGAAGGCGATAGCAAGTCGCTTGCGGACTGATCCGTAACCCGCGCGCGGCCGCGCCCAACCGCCGTACACCTCCAATCAACCCGTTGTGCCACAAAACCGTGGCAGGGGTTTGTCATGCCCAGCGATCAAGCAAGATCATCGAAAAAGCGGGTGCTAGAGCCTGCAGAGATTGAGAAAAAGGCCCGTGCATTGGCCGCCAAGGGATACAGCATGACAGCAGCAGCCAAGGCAATGCAGACGAGCTATCGCCGCCTTCGCGAGCTGTGCGCCAGCCTGATTAAGCCAATTCACTGGCCGCATCGCTCAATCTCACAACAGGAAGTGATCAAGAAGCGCAAAGGAGTTTTGCGACCTGGGCAAAAGGAAGGCCTAAAGCGCGGCACGCAAAGCCGCCGCTCGAAAGGAAGGCATACGGTAGACGGGCGTACTGGGAATATTGACTACCTGGCCCCGTTCTACGGCGTCAGCCCGCGCACTGTGTATCGACGTATGCAAAAGGGCCTTACCGTAGAGCAGGCCTTGAAGGGCAGCAGAGTGCCCAAGGCCAGAAAGCCGGTCCTCAACGAGATACAGAACGACTAATGGACGTTGGTCGGCTCAGCTAGAACCACAACAGTCCAGCTTGATGCCAAGGTCATTAATTCCGAGGTAAGCTAGCTCCCCAATCACGTCTGTGATCGAGGCGATGGACCGCCTACGCCAGGCTCTTGGCTTTGCGGCAGATACTCAACGCGGTAAAAGTACGTATCACCTGTTCATAGTCCTGTATGGGTAACGGTGCCTGTATTTTAGACTAGGCTTTGTGCCATGATCGTAAAGATTTTCTGTCATCTTCGCCTATAGGAAAATAAATGAGTGATGTAAAAATTACAAAAATTGAAATAACTAATTATAGATCCTGTGTCGCTACTAAGTTCTACCCAAACAAAGATCTTTCCGTTTTGATTGGGCCAAATGGTAGTGGCAAAACAACCGTCCTTTCGGCGTTCCAGCTATTAACTAAACTTGTAAATGTTAGTCACCGCAGAAGTTATCATGATACATCCTCAATTGCTTGCGGCTTGAAGGTGGTTTTTATTTGGAATGGATATCCTATAACCTACGAGGCTAAAGTAAATCTTGTAAATAACGAGCGTAATGAGGACGAAATCCAAGGTGCCGTTGAAACTTGGTATGCTTATTCCATAACCGGCTCCAAGAAAAAGATAGTTTTCCCACTGAATGCTCTAGGGGATGCCTATAGTTTTGGGACGCGCTATCAAAATCCGGTGGTAGGTTATTTTGCAAAGAACATAGTAGATCCTGAGAGTGCGAGGAAGCTAACAACCGCAATTACTGAAATCGCAGGATTTGTTAGTGAAATTACTTACTACAGCGCTTCCGTATTTACAAACCCTTCTACTTCTCCGATCTCATTTGAAGTAGAAAGTGAGTCGGGAAACCGTAGAGTAATTTCTATAACAGGCCACAAGAAGTTTCTTTATGACCTGTATATGAGCTACAAAGCCAATGATGATGACTACCAAAATTTTATAGACGTCGTAGGTAGTAATGGTGCTTATTTAATTGATGACCTAACATTTTTAGAGGTAGAAACATCTTCTTCTATATACAAGGTGTTGGTTGGCGGTAAATTAAGTACAAAACAAAAGAAAAATAATCTAGTCATTCCGAACTTTATTATCCAAAAAAGCTCTCTTTCTCCAAGCCAACTTTCCGAGGGGACTTTCAAAGCACTGGCTTTGATATTTTATATAATAACTAATCATGGATCTCTGATGCTTATTGAGGAGCCAGAGGTCTGCGTGCATCACGGCCTACTTTATAACCTGATAGACCTGATCAAAATTTACTCGCAAGAAAAACAAATCATTATCTCCACTCACTCAGACCAACTTCTAGATAAGGTTGAAATGAGATCTGTATTTAAAGTAATAAGAGGTGAAGATGGAACGAAAGTTTCCAGCGTTAGGCAAGGATTGAATTTTGACGAGCTGAATGCTTTGAAAGACTATCTTGCCAATGAAGGCGGGCTTGGTGAGTATTGGAAGCATGGAGATCTTTAATGGCTACGAGATTTGGTATAATAGCAGAAGATAAAAGTGACGTCGATGTTATAAAAGTACTTATAGAGAAATATCTTCATTCTTCCGAGTTTTCTGTCAAGCAGTTTGTGGGGCAAGGTTGTGGCAAGCTTAAATCAAAATGTCAGGCATGGGCCGTAAACCTGAAAAAGAGCGGATGCGATCATATTATAATATTCCACGATCTAGATCGTAACAATGAATCACTATTGCGCGCAGAGCTGAACAATAAGCTTGCAGCTCCCGGAACGCCGCCAGCGTTGGTTATAATTCCTACCGAGGAGCTGGAAGCATGGCTTTTGACCGATCTAGATGCTATCAAAATAACCTTTTCAATTCCGGCAAGTGGGATGATTAAAAAGATTCCTCATGCCGAATCAATCAAGTCACCAAAGGAATACTTGCAAAAGCTTGTCCAGCAGAGCTGCAAGAAGATCTACATGAATACTGCACACAATAAGAAAATAGCGGCTAATACAAGACTGGAGAGGTTGGTCACATGTAAATCTTACACGCCATTTGATGCTTACATGAAGGCAATTTAAACTGCTAAAGCTATTTTCGAATGTCGTAGTGCTGCGTTAGTAGGCTGGTGCTTGGCTCCCAAGCCTACAAACCTTTGATGATTCTATTTAAGTGCTTCAAGATTTTTATTTGGGTAGTACCTAACAACAAAAAAGAAACACTTAGATTTTTGAAATAACATGCGACTATCCCTAGATTTTGATGAAATGATAGCCGTTCGAAATGCAAAGCCATATGCAAAAAGCCATATTCGGAATATGGCCCCGTAGAGCCTTCCTAGCCCCCAATACGCTATGTACTCCTTTCCTAGTAATGATTCACGGAGTACATAGATGGCCTTTAAGGCACTTCTGCAGCCGGGTAACTCCCAGGCTGTTTCTCAAACGATTGTCTTGGGTTCGGGCCAAGGCGCGCGCCTTTCGATCTACTCGATCGACGATGGGGTCGCCCTGCCCCAGGCCACCCGTTTCGAGATCCATCAGATCGATGGTGACTACAAAATCAATCGCGGCCGCCTCAAGGGCTTTGACCGCACCAAGGTCATCGAAGGCCCTGGCACTTTCACCCTGACGCGCCCCGCCTACGAAGGTCCGTTTTTCGGCGCCTCGTTCGAACTGATCAGCCTGGGCGGCTACCCTTCCAAGACCCTCGCAGAGCTCGCCACCACCTACCTGGCAGCCGATCACATCGGCCAGGTGGTGATGGTGTCCGATGGCACCGAATCGCCCGCTACCTACGCCTATAGCCTCAACGGTAAGTGGCTGAGCGTCTACAGCCGTCAGATCCTGACTACCGACCCGGTTGCTCGCGTTCGCGGCTGGCACATCCAGGGTCTGGAATCGTTCGGTACCGGCAAGATCCCTGGCGTTGCTGGCACGGACTACAACCCACCAGTGGGGGCCGACTTCGACTACCTCAAGCTCAAAGGCGGCACTGTGGCGCGTATCGGCATGCTGTGGGAGCGCGCACAGCTCAAGCTCAACGGCCAGCTCGATACCACCTACATGGGCTACATCGACGCTTGCGTGGCGATGGCCAAGGCTCGCGGCCTGAAACTGATCCTCGACCCGTGCCACGGCACTGCCGAAGCATCCGGCGGCCGCTATGTGGACGGCGTGGTCTACAAGATCGGTACCGCCCAGGTGCCTATCGCGGCCTGGACCGACTACCTGGTCAAGATGTACCTGCGCTACGGCAACGATCCGGCGATCTACGCCATCGACGTGTGTAACGAGCCGATCAACATGCCGGTGGCCGCCACGCCTGGCAACTACGACCCGAGCAAGACCGAACTGCAGTACCTGTTCAATCCCGACTTCGCCAAGAGCACTCGCGGCTGGACCTTGGGCCGTACCTTCGCGCGTGTTGCCGATGGCAGCGGTGGTTTCTGCATCGAGCAGCGTGCCGCCGGCGGCTACGACAACTTCACCACGTCCAACGACGAATCCAGCGGCATCTTGCTGCCGGCCGGCAAATACAACCTTACGCTGGAGTACAAGGCGCAGATCGACTCGGGCAATCCGTGTGTGGTGCAGATCAACACCAAAAACCCGTTCGGCAACGATGGCGGCACGAGCCTGGCCAGCGGCACTTTCGTCGCGGCAGCCGACTACACCCGACTTGCCGTGGCCTTCACTGTGCCCGCCGGCGGTGCTCGCACCTACCTGCGCTTCCTGGACAACGGCGGCAAGGGCCTCAACCGCTACCGCAAGATCAACATCACCCCAGGCGCGGACGTGGTGAAGTACATCGGTTCGGCGTTCACTGGCCTGCCGTACGCCACCACCTCGCTGATGCACCGTGCTGCGGTCGATGCACTGCGCGGCGCTGGCTGCACCTATCGCATCTGGCTGGAAACCGAAGCCTTTGCTGGCCCGCACGCTTTCGTGCGCCTGTACGGCGATTCGCCAGACGTCTGGTGGAACGATCCGTTGGGCAAGACCGACCTGTCGTATCACTACTACCTAGACGAGGACCATTCCGGCCAATACCTCACGGAGTGGACTCAGGCCACCCGCGATCGCCAGGCGCAGGATCTGGACCCAATCCACGCCTGGGGCAAGGAGAAGGGCATCCGCATCGCTGTGGGCGAAACCGGCGTGCCAAGCGATGGCAGCGCCAGCTCGATCAACTACCGCACCGACTGGAAATCTTTGTTCCAGCGTTGGGACGCTGCCGGCATGGACGTGATGGTGTTCGCAGCTGGCCAGCAATTCAGCTCGATCACCACCGTGCAGCCAGTGGGTGGTGCTGACCTTACAGCCATGGCGGTCATGGCTCCTCACATGGCGTAAGCCGACGTCACACGCGACCCGGAAAGCAGCGCCTTATGGCGCTGTTTTTCGTCGTGATACTGGCATTTTTCGGACGGCCGCCTGTGCTGGCCGTGCAATGGAGAACGCAATGAACGTCGAGCTCAACGACGAATTAAAACGGCTCAAGGTCGCCAGGACTGACGAGCTTGCCAAACAGGGGGCGGCCGCTACCTTGGGCGCGGTCACGCCAGGTGCTGGGGCTAAGGGTGCCCTGATGACAGTGCAGGACGCCCTGGACGCGCTCAAGGCGGCCATTGGTACCGGCGACAAAGCTGCCACCGATGCCCTGGCCACCTTCAAGGAGACGGTCAACACCAAGCAGACCGCAACCGATCGGGTCATTGCCGAATTGACCACTGCAGTGGGTACCGGCACCGGCAGCCGCGTGGGCATTGCAACCAAGGCCGAGCTCAAGACCACCCACCTGGCGCGTTCCTTCCCCTACCACTTGGCCGTTTGTACAGACCAGGGGGTGCCCTTCACCGTGCTCAGCGACGCCACCAACTGGCGCCGCATGGACGGCAGCATTTTCAGCACTGACCCGGTGATCGAGGCCTGGTCCTACGAGCGCGGCTCGGCCTTGTCGGGTTTGGAGCGTTCCGAAAAGGATCTTCCGGGCGTCGAGGGTACGCACTACCAGGCGCCCAAGCTGGTGGACATGCAGTACCTGGCCGCCCAGGGCTTTACCGTGGTGCGTATGCCGTTCCTGTGGGAGCGGGTGCAGCCGGATCTGATGGGCGATCTGGACCCTGTGTATGTGAGCTACATCGATAAGGCGTTCACCTTCGCCAAACAGCTCAACATGCGCATCCTGCTCGACTGCCATAACTACGGCGCCTACAACATTGAGGGTGTGCGTTACCCGGTTGGCAGTCCCACTGTGCCCTATGAGGCCCTGGGCGACCTGTGGCGGCGCCTGGCAGAGCGTTACAGCCTCAACAGCGCCCTGTTCGGCTACGACATCATGAACGAGCCGCACAGCATGCCTGTGCCGCAATCGCCCTGGAGCTACAACACCAACGTCAAGCAGGTGCAGGTGGTCATCAACCCCTGTTTTGATGGCGCTTTCACTGACAACTGGACGCTCGACGGTAACGTCTATTCGATCGTTGCCGACCCCGAGCGCGCCGACGGCTACATGCTGCACATGATCGGCCGCCAGGGTCAGTACGACAACTTCACCACGGCGAACTCGTTCACCCAGGGTTATGAGGTCGAGCCCAACACCGTCTATGCCTTCTCGGTGGAGCGCAATTACAAGGTCACCAGCGGCCGAGGGCCGGTGATCCACATCAACACCGGTGACGCCTACGGCAAGGCCGGTACGATGCTTGCCCAGTTCAACATCAACGACTCGGAAGGCACCTGGCAGCGCACTACGGGCACGTTTACCACTGGTCCCGAGGACACCAGGGTATTCATCCGCCTGTTCAACATGGGCGACACAGGCGTCGGTGATTTCCGCTATTTCAACATCACGCCTGGACCTCGCCTGCGCGAGAAAACCAACGTCGCGTTCCTGGGCCAGTACTCCACCTGCTCGATGATGATGCAGGCCGGTATCGATGCCATTCGAAAGGTCGATTCCACGAGCTGGATCCTGGTCGAAATGGACCGCTTCGCAGGCGTGCATGAGTTCCTGCGCAACGTGGGTCGCCTGCCCGAGGTGTGGTGGCATGACCCGTCCGATCGCACCATGCTTTCCATGCACTACTACTTCGACACCGATCACTCTGGCTCCTACCCGCCAGGATCCGGTGACTGGACCGCCGAGACCCGTGCGCGGATGGTGGGCGAGGTGGAGCCGGTCCTGCAGTGGGCCAAGAAGAAAGGTATTCGCGTATTCATCGGTGAATACGGCATACCGCCTGACAGTGGAGACAGCGCCAAGAACTATCTGGCCGACATGGAGACCTTCCTCACGCTGCTCGACCGCTACCTGGTCTACGGCGCAGTATGGGCCTCGGGCCAGGGTTTCACCTCGCAAACCACGATCCAGGCGCCTGGCAACGACTACACCAAGGCCGTGCCGGCAATGGCGGTCTACAAGAAGCACTTGAGTAAGACCAAGCCCGCCTAGCGTTTGGCGGGTGATTGGGAAAGTGCGCCGCAATGGCGCGCCGGCGGGCCGTTACCTTGACGGCTCGCATCCTTCCCGACCCCAGGACAGAAAGCCATGCCTCGCCTACACCTCTCCCCTATTGAAATCCTTGAGCGCCAAGGCACGTCGGACGCCTACCGCATCTGCGAGATGTTTGACGTGGCCGACTGCAGTGGGGCAACCCAGTACGCCCTTGCGCAGCTGCTAGCGTCTGGTGGAAGCCAAGTGGAGCGCTTACAGGGCGCCGTTCAGTCCATTACTCGGCGAATCGACATGCTGCAAAAGTCCGTCGCCCAGGACCAGCCATGGACCGAGGCCGAGGAGCAGCAGGTGGATCTGATGGCGCGCCAGGCCGATGAAAGTCACTTGCCCGATGCCTTGAGCTGGGATGGTGCGCCCTGCTGGGCTATGGGGCTCGTCTCCACTGGAGACCCTTCGAGCCCGACAGCGGTTTTCGTGTGGGTTCCGTCGCTTGCGGGCGATGTAGTCGGTGTGCTGGCCAAGGACGTGCTCGACAAGCCTGGCCAGTGTGCAGGCGCACGCCAAAACTGCGCGCTCAGCCATCCCGATAGCCAATGGCTGATTGTCGCGGTGCGGCCCTTCGCCTAGCTCAATACCGTTTGCATTAATAAATCTATATCAAATGCTTTACATTAAATATCGCAAACGGTTAGGATTCTCCCCGCAAACGACAGCCGGGAAGAAATCCACATGAACATCACGCAAGCGCTGCAAGCCAAGCGTCCAGAGGTCGCCCAAATGGCGGCCCACCTGGTGCGCTACCAGTACGACCAGCTCGTTAAAAAGCTGGGCAAGTCCATGCAAGAGGTTGCCAATTCAGTGTGCTACCGCGTGTGGGACGAGACAGTCCGCCCGGTGTGCAAGCGCGTGCCAACCGGCGAGAAGGTCCATGGCCGCGATGTGTTTGAGTGGGAGCTGAACGAGGAGGCGCTGGCCCGGTTTGCAGACAAGCAGGCAGGGCTGGTGGTCGAGGCCTGGCAGGCCAAGATCCAGGAGAAGCTGGGCGAACTGGAAGATGGCCAGGTGCAGGACGTCACCAATCACCAATACCGCATCACCGGCAAGCGCGACGGCGCCGAGGTGCGCATTGAGCAAAGCATGATCATCAACGTTTCAGGCAAGGGAAAGCTGTTCAACCAGTTTCCAGCTCGGATCTACGTCGATGGCAAGTTCATGAGCGCCGCCAAGTACAAGGCGCGCTTTTCCTGAGCAACACCGCAACGCCAGCCCTGCAGCGTGTGGGGCGTCACCCTCTCGATACCGGAGTGCATCGAATGAACCGAAACAGCCCGTTTCAACTGCGTACCAAACCCGCCATCACCAGCGCTCAGTGCCGCGCCGCCATTAAGCGCTACCTGAACCAAACCGGCGAATGCTTCCCGGCTGCCGCCGCCAAGGTTCACCCCAGCACGCGTGTCCTCCCCTGCACCAAGGACAAGTTTTTAGACGTGTGCGAAATGAAGGGCGCACGCCTCGTTTACAGGCTGGGCGTTGTCCTGGCGCAGCTGCAGGACCGTGTGGTGGCCATGCAGCTCAATGGCGAAAGCGATAACCCGCGCTACTTCGTGGACCGCGCCAGCCTGGCGGCCTGATCAATCTCTCAAGGCCGCCCGCGTGGCGGCCGCTTCAAGCACAAAGGATTTCGCATGAAACTGACCAATGCCGTAGGTATCGCCGTCGTCACCGCCACCGCTGAATCGCGCGCCCAGCAGCTGGCCGCCGCCGCTGCCGCTCGCCCAGGCAACAACGAGAAGCTTGGTATGACCCTGGGCATGCTCATGGTCTCCATGACCAACGACAAGCAGGAGGCGGATCTGCAGCGTGACCAGACCAGCAACAGCGCCCGCATGGACCAGGTGCGCCGCCTGCATGCCGACATGAACCGCCAGGCTAATCGCACCGTGGACGAACAGGCGATCGAGCGTGCTGCGCTCAAGCGCCAGCGCAAGGCCAACAAGCTGCTGGGAGTGGGGGCATGAGCAAAAACACCATCGCGGCGATGCTCAAGACCCGCATGATCACCCGTACCGACAAGGGTATGTTCATTGCCCTGGCGAACATTCACATCGACCCGGCGTTCAACAAGCGTCGTGAAGGGCCGAAGCTGCAGGAAAGCATTGCCCGCCTGGCTGCCTGGCTGATCTGCCCCGAGGCGGCGGCGCGCGGCGAGAAAAAGCTGCGCGATCTGACCCAGTACCTACCCCAACTCGAAGCCTATCCCCACCCCGACCTCAATGGCGGCGTGGTGATCGTGGAAGGCCATCGCCGCACCCGCGCCTTGCTCCTGCTGCAGGAACAAGGCTATCCGATGCAGCTGGTGCCGTTCCGGCCGTTTTCGGGCAGTGCGGTGGACCGCAAGATGCGTATCGCCAGCAGCAACAAGCAGGAACCGCTCGACCCGTTGGAAGCTGCCGACCTCTACCACGACCTTTACGTCAACGACGGCCTGACCCATGAGCAGATCGCCCAGGGCGCCGGCGTTACTCGTCAGCAGGTCGAGCGCCTGCTGGTGCTGGCCGACGCACCTCAAGAGGTCAAGCTGCAGATCATCGATGGCGTGATCGCGGCCGACACCGCCGTGGATCTGGTGCGCACGCACCGGGAGAACAGCGGCGAGGTGATTCGCCAGAGCCTGGCCGAAGCGCAGGCCCAAGGTAAATCGCGTGTAACCCGCACCACCCTCAAGGCTGCCGCTGTGGCCAAGCTGGCTGGCCAGGCGCTGCCCGTGCTGCCTAAGCCCCTGGCGCGCGATTTAGCCACGGCTGCGAATCGGGTGGCCCGTGAGGTGCCGGATGATGTGAAAGCGCTTGTAGCACGCTACAGGAGCGGCGAGAGCGCCCTGGGCGATCAGACCGTCGCTCTGACTATCCGCTCGCTCAATGCGCTGCTCGCAGCTACCGGCCAGATTCAGGAAGTCCAGGAAGAACACGCGCGCAAGGCCGCGCTGCAGGAGGCCGCATGACAACGCTTAACGTAGGCGATCGCATTGACCCTATCACCGCTGCCCTGTTCGCCGTCAACGCGCCGGATCCAGCGCCTGAGACGGTCACCGTGCTGCGCTCGATGCTGACACACATCGCAGACACCTTGGAAAAGGGTGAGCCTGCAAACCTGGCTACCGATCGCCAGCTGCTCGGCTCGCTCAGTCACGTCCTGCAGCAGCCCAGCGATCAGCTGTGGGCCATGCACTGCGTGGGCGCTTCCGAAATCTGGCCGATGCTGGACAAAGAGCACGCCGAGGAAGTCGCCAAGGCCACCATCGCTCGCTGCAGGGAAATCGACGAAAAGGCCGGTATGGAGCCAATCGAGGTGGTCATCAACGTGGTGCCCTCGCCCTATGTTCCTCACGACCATTTCCAGTACCTGGCCGAGGATCTGCGCGAGAACTACGACAGCACGCGGGTGGCATGTAAGCGCTACCACGGGCACCGCGACGCGCTCCTGCAGGCCCTGAACGAGCTGCTGGCAGAGAGTGGCGATACTGCTGCCGCCCTTAAAGCCAAGGCCCTGATCGTGCAGGTCAATGCCGAGGCTGATCTGCCGGCGGCCAAGTTTGCCGAGGAGCGTGGCGCATGCACATCGCAGATTACGCACTGATCCGCGCCCTGCTCGACTCGGTACCGCCCGACACTATGAGCACTCTTGAGCAGGCGTCGGCCCATTTGGGCATTGATCTGGCTGAGCGTGGCGCTGAGCGCACCGTGATCGTCATCGGTAGCGGCCAGCATTTGCCCAAGACCCTGCTGGTGGGCATCCCGCGCGGGCCGGAGCGGCCCGATCTGCAGTTCGTTCGGATCACTGACGAGCTGTTCGAGCAGCTGTCGGATCCGGTGAGCGCGCTCCCGGACGTGGCAACTCTGCGCGCCTTCGATTGCCTGCCCTTGCGTGTAAAGGAGCCGGCTCTGCAGCCGCCTATCTGGTCGCCTGACTTCCGCAACAAGCACGCCAAGCGCGGCCGCCATCGCACGCGCTGACTACCTGCTTTAGCAAGGACCCTATCCGTGAACAACATCCCTACATTCGTGGGTCAGCCCCCGGCTGCCTGTAATTCGCCTACCGCCCCTGCACCGCTCGTGCTGGAGCTCAAGCGCCTGGCCGAAATTTATGCCCGCCTGGTGGACAGCGAGGACACGGACAGCTGGGCCGAGGCCCGCGATATCTATGTCGAGGCTGCCAGCAACGTGACCACCATCCAGCAGCTGTTTGAGCAGCTGCAGGAGTTCGAGGACGGCCTGCGCGAGCTGGCCAGCGCCCTGGGTGCCGATGCCTTCACCGCCGACTATCAGAGCGCCCAGCAGCTGCTCGAAATCATCTGGCGAGGCATCGAGCGCCAGCTGGACGCCAGCGACAACCAGCTCAATGAAGCCTTGGAGCGAGCGCGGTACTGGCGCCAGCGCGCCAAGAGCGCCGAGGGGCATTTGCTGGCCAGCGATCAGATCGCTGCCGCACATGCCGTAAGCCAGTGGCTGAGCTTGCCGGCCAATTCCCCCCAGGTCGAGCTCGTGGTGGAAATGGTGCTGACAGCGGTTGCTGACCGCCGCGCCACCCGCCTGCCCCACGACAGCCGCGAGGAGCCCGAGCCATGCCCAAGCCCAGCCGTTTAATCCCAGGCTTGCGCCTGGGACAGCTGACCCTGGTGTGCAAGCTGACGCACCGCCCCAGCGACTACTGCTCTACCTGGCTGTGCCGTTGCAGCTGCGGTACCGAGGTCAAGAAATCGGCCAATTACCTCAATGACAAGAAGGTGCGGCATCGCTGCGCTGGCTGCTTCTCCAAGTCGCAGAGCGCCCACCTACGCCTACTCAAGATGTTTTCACCATCAAGGTGCGCCCAATGAATCTGAACCTGACCGATGCCGAACTGGCCCTGCATTACGGCCTGCCCGCTGATCAGCCGCTTGACCCGAGCCTGCGCGAGGCGTGCGCCCCTGTCGTCACGCCTTGGACCCCCTGTCCCAAGGCCATTGCGCGAGTACCAAACCCTTTGCCGGTACCCACCGCCTGCCGCTACTGCAACGGTGTGGTAGCCATCACCCACCACCGAGCCATCTATCGCGGGCGTACCTATGGGGATTGGCCGTGGGTGTACCGCTGTGAGGACTGTGAGGCGCGCGTAGGCATGCACCCCACGACCAATCTGCCTTTGGGCACGCTTGCCGATGCAGCGCTGCGTGATGTGCGCAACGACTGCAAAAAGCCGTTCGAGCAGCTGTGGCGCGGTCGTCAGCTGGGCCGTACCCAGGCCTACAAGTGGCTTGCAAAGGCGATGGGCAAGTCGCTTGCGCAGTGCCATTTCGGGCTGTTCGAGGAGCAGGAGTGCATGACCGCCCACCAGCTATGCCTGGATAAGCTGCAGGAGGCTCAAGCCCAGGGCTCAGTCATGGCCAATGCCTTCAAGAAGGCCCGTCAGTGATCGGCTACGCCATGGCCAGGCGCAACAGGCGCGAGCTGGCGCGGCGCTGGCCTGAGCACAACCGTCGCCGCCACCCCGAGGGAGGCTATGAAAAGCTATGCGGCCGCTGCCAGGAGTGGCTGCCAATGGATACCGCGTTTTTCAGTTTCATTCCTTCCCAGGGACACTTTCGCAGCTGGTGCTTGTTCTGCGAGGCCGAGGCGATGCGCCTGTATCGCGAGGCCAAGAAAGTCGCGGCCTGAGTCCATTAGCTGAAAGGGTCATGGCTTACCCCGGTGGGCAGCATGTGCGCCTGCTGCTCACCGGCTATTTCACCGACTTATCACTTGCCGCTGGAGCTATCGCCTGCGGCAAACATTTGGATGGTGATACTTGGTTGAATCATTCCAGGAATGCCCTTGATAGCGGTCAGTTGGAGCATCGCACCATCGCTGCGCTTCCAGCGCCTGAGCTCCACCGCTTCTGAGTCCATATCCTGATCAGAAAGGCTCGTGTAGTACTCGCTGATACGCGACGTGAACGCAGTTCTTTTGGCGGAATTTGCATATTCCACCGGGAGTTCTGTCGCTATTCTGAAAGGAGTGTCCGCGCCCTCCCGAAAGCCTACTGAGACCCCTTTGACGTCTTGCCCGAAGACCGATGCTTTGATATCGAAGTTCTTGCAATTTGTGAAGGTTGCCCCGTCCTTCGTACTGTCTTTGCAGATGTACCCCTCACGCTCAAAATCTGATTTATTCATTCTGAACGAGACACCGGCAAAGTCTGGTTTATCCGCTGTCTTGGCCGCCGCATCCGTCGATAGGGTCTGCCCTTCTACTGTTCCAGCCCCTGCATCGCAGGCTACTAAAGCCGTAGCGCACAGTGCTAAAGCGAAAATCCTTGTTTTCATGACCACTCCTCGATTAGTGCGCAGATTCTAGCGCATGAAGGGAGCCCTGAGCCGGTCCCTAAAAGTCTGAATGGCGGCCATTTTTCTCGGAAAGTCGCGGCCTGAGCCCTCGGCGTGAGGCGGTAGGGTGGATTACGTGTTAATCGACCCTGCTGCCAGGCCATGCCAAAAAAGATCAAAGCCCTTACCGCCGACCCCAGGTGGGAAAATTTCTGTCTCGCCTACGCCTTCGACCCTACCCGGTTCGCCATCGAAGTATGCGGACTGCAGGTAACTTGGCAGCAGATCGATCTATTCGACAGCCTCGCCCCCTTTGGCTCACGGACCACGGTTTCGTCCGGTCACGGTACCGGCAAGACACGAGCGCTCGCTACCGGAGCCCTGTGGCACCTGCTGTGCTATGCCGACTCCAACACCTACCTGACCGCGCCCAAGCTGGCCACCCTGCAGGAGGGTGTCTGGAAAGAGCTCAGCACCATCAAGGAACACATCGAGGCGGGCCCGCACGCCTGGATTGCTGACTACTTCGAAATCAAGGCGAAAAAGGTCTACGTCAAAGGCGCCAGCATGCGCTGGTTCATCATGTGCCGTACCGCACCGCGAGGCTCGCCCGAAGGCATGGCCGGTACCCACAACAACTACCTGCTGTGGATGGCGGACGAGGCCTCGGGTATCCCTGATCCCAACCTCAAGGTGATCAGCGGCGCACTGACCGATGCGCGTAACCGCTGGATCATGTGTTCGCAGCCCACTCGCTCCTCGGGCTTTTTCTACGAAACGCACCATGGCCTGTCGGCGGAGAACAACGGCCCATGGAACAACATGGTGATGAACTCCGAAGAATCGCCGATCGTTTCGGACAAGTTCATCGCCGACAAGATCCTGGAGTACGGCGGCAAGGAATCCACCGAGTACCAGGTCAAGGTGCAAGGGCGGTTCCCGGAAAACAGCGACCGCTATCTGTTGGGCCGTGCCGCCATCGAGCGGCGCATCGATGCCCCGCGCGTGATCGGCGAGCACGAACCCTACGGCAATCTGCTGTTGGTGGACGTGGGCGCCGGCATGTATCGAGACAAGACCGTAGCCGTGCATGCCCGCGTGATCGGTTTCGGCGGCCCCGAGGCCCTGGAGCCCCGGCGCATGGACGTCATGGACATTCCCATCTATACGGCGGGCCTGGACTGGACCGATTCGGCTGGCCGCGTGGCCGAAGCTGCCCGTCAGCTATCGAACTGCACTATCGCGGTGGACTGTGGCGGCCAGGGTGTGCAGTTCCTCAAGCTGCTGGAGCGCCTGGAAATCCCGAACCTGGTCAAAATCTACTGGGGCAATCCCTGCTTTCGCAAAGAGTACAAGGAGCGGTTCAAAGACCTGCGCGCGCAGTGCCTGGTACACCTGAAATTTGCTGTCGAGCAAAACCGTGTGTCCTTCATTCGCCCTCAGATGAAAGACCTGCTCGATCAGGGCTCACGGATTCCCTACTTCTTCGACGAAATGGCGCGCTTTCGCATAGTGAGCAAAGAGGACATGCGGGGCGAAGGCCTCAAGTCGCCCGACCTGTGGGACTCGATCGGTTTCGGCTTCCTGGAGAACGTGCATTACATCCAGGCTGAAAACGGTGGGGTCGTTGACAGCAACGTGCGCAAGAAGTCGGCCCGAGAGCGTGCCATGGCTGCATTGCAGCAGGCAGCCGCCGCATAGATCCAATATCGTTCGAGTCCCAAATAAGCATTCATATGTATTGATATATGCATATCATCTGATATAGATTTGTCGGCGAACAATTTGGAGGTTCGGTGACATGGCTAAGTCAGTGAAATGCACATGCAAGGCAATGCACGGCGTCATCAAGTACGCCCAGGAAAATAGCTGGCAAGTCGATCGTACGGCCGGCCTTCACTTGCGGTTTCGCAAGCCTGGTCGCCGCGCTGTGTTCGGCAGTGGCACCCCCAGCGATCACCGTACCGGTATGAACATCATCACCAAGCTGCGTCGCAGCGATAAGGAGGCATTGGCGTGACCCTGGAGCAACGTATTACCGCATTTGCTGGCCAAGGCCTGACCAGAAAGGCAGCTGCTGCCCAGCTCGGCATGAGCTACGACCAGCTGCGCAGGTTTACCAAGCGCATGCCCGATTTACGCTGGGTCCGCGATAGCCGCGTGCCGGCCGAAATCGAGGCAATCGGTGTCGAGGCATTCATACGCCAGGCAGCGGCGAGGAACTGGACCCACAAGCAGACCCGTACGGCGATGAACATGAGCGCATCGAAGTTCGCAATGATCGTGCAGGCCCTACCCGACGTCGCCTGGGCCCCGCGCGGCGTGCGTGGCGACATGGCTGCGCGCGTTCGCGACAACCCTCGCGCCATTGCAGGGCGAGCCAAAGGTCGAGCCGTAATGATGGCGCGCCACACGCACACAGTGAACGGCCGTAGCGGCACCATTCCCCAGCTCGCCCGCGAGGTAGGCCTTGCGCCTGCCACGATCAACCGTCGCCTGGCCACCATGAGCCTCGCGGAGGCACTGGCCAAGCCTAGCCGGCGCCGAGCAAAGCCCGTCAATCAGGTGGTAGCCGCATGAAAGCATTGAGCATCCGCCAGCCCTGGGCGCACTTCATCCTGCACCACGGCAAGGACATTGAGAACCGGACCAAGCGCACCCGTTTGCGCGGTCGGTTTCTGATCCATGTGTCGGCCACCATGACCCGCGACGAGTTCAATGATGCGAATAACTTCGCCATTGCCACCGGGCATGTCACCCCTTTCGATGTGCCTTCGCGCGAGCAGCTGGCGCTGGGTGGAATCATCGGTTCTGTGGAGCTCGTTGATTGCGTGGATGACAGCGAATCGCTTTGGTACATGGGCTACAAGGGCTATGTGCTGCGTGACCCCCGACCAATGACCTTTATTCCCTACAAAGGGAAGCTAGGATTTTTCGACGTGCCCGACAGCGTGTTGGGCGATCGCCTGCATGAGCACACAAGGATTGAGTCATGAACAATGTGACGCGATACAAGGGAATGACTGTGGGGGCGCTGACCGACTGTGTGCTGCTATCGGATTTCGACGCCGTGCAACAGCTTTTGGCAGATGCACAGGCGCTGCTTGTCGAGGCGCGGGATCATATCCGCCCGACCGCTGTACTCAATCCCACCAGCGCCCTCGCCGCGCTCAAACAGCGTATCGATCACGCTTTACTGTATCTGCCGGCGTCCTCCCCGATCGATCGGGTCGAGGGCTGCGCCGATGCGGCATGGCTGCTCTATGACGCCGGTTTTTATGAGCAGCACGGCGTGCTGGTGATGCCTGCCGAAGTCATCATTCGCAAGGCTGTCTCCTATGCGGGCTACCGGCCCGAACAGCAGGTGCAGCAGCCATGATGCACGCCTATGGAAAATGTGAGCAGTGCCGAGGCGAGGGCGCCCTGTGGAAATGGAGCGTCCTGAAAAAGCGATTCTGGCTTTTTGGTCCGATGGTCGTCCGCACCTCCCTCCTGTGCGACGAATGCGTGGTGCAGTGATGGACTTCGACAACAGCCGATACGCCGACAGTGCCCAGGCTCGCGCCCTGGACGAGCGCCTGGCCCCAACGCTGGCGCCGGTGCAGTCCGAGCCTGCGCGCATCACGCCAGAAGAAAGTGCTCAGCGGCAACGCACCCTGGAGCAGTGGCGCCTTGACGAGAAAGCCCGCTCCCGTGCGGTCGTGAAATCAGCCCTGGTGAAGATGGAGGCGTTTTTCGCGCCTCGCCCTGCGCCCTCGGCCACCTGACAGATAAGGAATCCCTCCATGCAGTCCGCAAGTCAATTGCCGGCATCCACTGCGCGCGCCTACCTGGTGCGCTTTGCAGATGATCCAGAGCAACAAGTGATCCGTTTCGCCCGCTACAACACCCGCGCACGCCGAGAGGGGGCCGCCCTGCTCGACTGTGACCCTATCCAGGTGACATGCACTCGCGAGCCTTGGGCGGACGCCTTCGCCGAGTCGCGCATCATTCCGGCCCAGGCCTACATCGCGAACGGCTGGTATGTGAGCTGCCGCTGCTGTGGGCGCATGGTCGGCGACGATAGCAGCGATGACGACGGATGCCCCCTGAATTTGATCTATGAGGGCCGCGAGGTGTTTTGCAACGCTGAGTGCCAGGAGGTCGAGCATGGGCAGCGCGTCATGTGCGCCAGGCTCAAACAGCAGGTCATCGACGCCACCCTGGCCAAGTTCCCCGGTGTGACCATCATCAACGGCAGCGAGCACACCCTTGAACGCTGGTGCGACTTCACATTTCCGGGCGGCCTGGGGCGTGTCATTTGGCGTCTCGGCGAGGAGACGGTAAGCGTTCATGCCCGCGACGTGGCCGCCTGGGAGGCGTTTGTAGCCACGTTGCGCGTGGAGCGTGCGCCATGAGGCTGGCCGGTACCTGGATCAAAGAGCGCGACCTGATCGCAAGCGTGCTGCGCAACTTGTGCGGGCCCTCGGGCAACACCTACGGCCGCCCGCGCTGGGCGGTGGTAATGGACGTGTTCGCCCTGGGCAGCACGTCCGCAAGGCAGCTGTGCCACGAGTTTGAAATGGACCCTGACCACATGCTGATTCACCCCGACGCGGTGGATCTTGAGGAGGAAGAATGACGATGGACACCTACCGAACCCGCACCTGTGCGGTGTGTGGCTACACCCAGGGCATGCAAGACCCTACCAATCACAGTTGCGCCAGTGTGCTGCGCGAGACCTTGCGCATGACCCGCGACGAGCTCAAAGAGTTGCGCGGCCAGCTGCAGGCCCAGGAGCACCTGCACCAGGACACGCTGCAGGAGCTCGATACAGCACGCCGCTATGGTGATGTGGCCTATCAGCGAGGTTTCAGCGGCGCCCTGCGCCTGGCGCTGGGTCGTCTGGCACGCATGCCGTGGGCGCGCCACTTCGTAGTTCCTCGCCTCAAGGATCTGGTCGATTTGCACGCCGTCGCTATCGAGCACGAGCTGCACGCGCGCCACCGATAGTTTCGGAAAGCGCCGCCCAATGCGCGCCGGCCGTGCGCGCATGATCGCGGCATGACTGAGGCCACCCGCTTTTACCGTGAAATCCGACAGTTCGCGTCCACCAGGAAAGCCTGGCAAGACGCGATCCGGTACGAAACCCAGCCCGACGAGGCCTGGGATCTGACGCTTGTGTCCGAGCGCGTCTATGGCACCCGCAACGAGGCGCTGGCTGTGCTGGCGGCCGCTGGCCTGGATCGCTTCGATCAGCAGCTCATTCAGCGTCGTATCACCCTGCCGACCCCTGTGCAGCTCGAAGCATTCAAGCAGATGACCGGCTACAGCAGCACCACCAGCGTGGCGGTGCGCTGATGGCTGGCGAGCGCCCCGATCTGATCCAAAGCGCCGCCAAGGTCCAGGCCTACGCGCGCCAGCGCCTCAAGGAAGGCGTTGCGCAGCGTGATGGGTCTGACGTCATCCTGGCGCCTGATGACGTTGCCGGCGCGTACGACGCGGCGCGTGTGCTGCTCACTACCCTCGGCGGCCAGGTCCGACCGATCACCCGCGACGACTTGCTGGCCTTCCAGGCCTCGGCGCAGCAGCTGGGCAAGCGCTTCAAAGGCGGCATCACCGCCAAGCAGGTCATTGACCTGTCCATGCCAATCGCCCGCCAGCGCACCCAGCGCCAGATCCATACAGCGTTCCCGGTAACGGCCAAGGGCGGCCGCGTTCTGTTCCAGACCAATGCCGGCCCCGACTCCAAGCACCGGCACCACACCGTGACGGTTGAATTCCTCAACTTCGATGCCTGCGTGGCCAGCCCCGTCGCCGCCAAGGCGATCGTGCCTCAGTTGCTCAAGGGCGCCATCAAGATCGATTGCGATTGCGAGGACTGGCGGTATCGGCTGCGCTACATGGCCACCAAGGGCAAATACGCTGCAGGCCCGTGGTTCGAGACCGGTTTCCCCAAGATCACCAACCCCCTGCTGCACGGCGTGGGGTGCAAGCATGTTCTGCGCGTGTGCGTGCTGATCACCGGTTCCCCGACGTTCAAGGTCCACGCCATCGACCTGATCGACAAGGCTCGCAAGTCGGTCGAGCGCAAGGTGGCCAACGTTCACGTCAAGAACATGAAGGCGTTCCAGGACAAGGTAAAAAAAGAGTCCAGCCGTCAGCGCCAGATCAAGACCACGGACGAAAAGAAGGCGCAGCGCCTGGCCCAGCCGTCGTACCAGCGCCAGCTCGCTGCGCGCAAAGCGATGCGCGAGGCCACGGCGAAAAAGCCCGTCGCCCAAAAGCGGGTACCCGACGCCAAATTCATACAAATGCTGATGCAAGGCGGATTCAGTCAAGCCGCCGCGCAGGCCGCCCTGGCTGCTGCCAAAGCCGCTCAATGACTCAGGCCCAGGAGGCCGAACACCCATGATGCACTCTATCCCGACCGAAATTGACCGCGCCGCGCGCCAGGTGGTGCTGCGCGCGCCCAACTCGATGGAGTGCGTGGTGTTTCGCAAGAAGCTGCTGCGCACCGCCGCTGACCTGGTGGGCGGCCTGCCGACGATCGCCGGTATCGGCCTGCTCGATTCCGAGGACGAGGCTGAGTATGAGTATGAGGAGCTGGGCGAGGGCCGCGTGCTGTTCGCGGGCAACTATGCCGCTGCCGCCAGCAATATCAACGACAGCGACGACGGCGTGATCTACGGCGAGGGCACCATGCTGCTGCGCGTGGAAAGCAAGGTCGAGGGCGCGTTTGAGGTCAAGAAGCACGACATGCTGCAGGTCATGCCCGGTAACGGCTTTGTGATGCCCTATGAGGTGGTGGGGCGCACCTCGCCCACCTCGATTCCGCCCTATGTTCGCCAGTGGATTGTCGAGCCGCGCCAGGATGATCAGGTGGGCATCTAACGGGAAAGTGCCGCCCGAGACGGCATTGTGTGACCCCTACCATCGGTGCATCCCAGGCTAAAGCGCCCGAGCACCGATTTTATGGCAATTGTTAAGCAGATCCTCCAATCCACTAAGCAGGCCGCCAAGGACCTGATGGGCATTGTCGATTCCGCCGAGGAAATTCGCGGAAACGAGTACGCCCTTGGCTATGACGCGGTGTCGGTGTCCATGCTCCTGGGCACAGGCCAAAAAAAGGCGCGTTCGCGCATCCAGATCCTGGAGAAGTACCACCTGATGATGGGTGACCCCATTATCTCGACGGCCCTGCGCACGCATGTGACCCAGGCCCTGGGTGGTCACGAGACCACCGGCGACACGATTTTCATTGAGGCCAAGCCGGACGCCAAAGGACCCGACCGCAAGCGCGTGCAGGAGATTTCTGCCGCCCTGGCGCCGCTGCTCAACGAAATCGCGCACGGCCTGTGCTTTAACGCTGCAGGCTTTGGCGATGCCTATGCGCGGATCTTCACCAAGCCAGGCCAGGGTGTTGTCGGGCTGTACACCGGCGAAATGATCCTGCCCCCGCTGGTGCAGTCCTACGAGCGAGCCAACACCACGACAGGCTTCGTCGTCACCACCGGCGAGAAGGCCAACGAAAAGCTCACCGTGCTGCAAATGGCGCGCATGAAAATGCCGCGCATGCAGTACGTGCCGCAATTGAGCGCCATGCTGCAGGCCCAGCGTATCGCCCTGCGCGAGGATGACCCGGACAAATGGCCGCATATGCCGGCGCTGGTCAATGGCTCGTTCCTGGATTCGGCAGAGGATCCGTATGACCGATTCGTCACCGGCCTGGCCGGCCTGCTATCCACACGAATTCTGAGTTCCCAGGATGAAAGCCTGCTGACCGTCAACACCGACGGCATGACCCTGGAGCAGCAAAAGCTGTTCATTGGCTCGCTGGGCAACATGCTGCAGAAAGGCAAGGACCGCGCTCGCAAGCTGATCGAGAAAGGCCAGTTTTCCACCGAGCGCACGGTGCATCTGATGCCCGTTTCGGGTGAGAAACAGATCACCCAGGTGCAGGCGTTCCAGGGCTCGGGCTCAAGCAGCACTATCTCGATCGAGGACTTGATGCTCTATGCGCGCCTGCTCAGCGGCGCGATCGGCATCGACCTGTCCATTTTGGGCTTTGCAGACCAGCTATCGGGCGGCCTGGGCGATGGCGGCTTTATGCGCACCTCGATCCAGGCGGCCGAGCGCAGCGAAATCATTCGTACCGCCCTCACCCAGTTCATTGATCACGTCGTGGACGTGCATTGCCTGACCTTGTACGGGGAAGTCTTCCCCACCAATGACCGCCCCTACCGCGTGAATTTCTACGGCGCCACCTCGGCCCTTGAGCGCGAGACGCAAGAGTCGCGCGAGCGCGCAACCAACAGCGCCGTGGTCCTGCTGCAGGTGTTCCAGATGATGCTCGACCAAGGCCTGCCCGAGGACATGATCATCGAGCTGCTTACCCACACCCTGCAGCTGGACGAGGACTACGCCAAGCAGCTGGCCCAGGGCCTGAAAAAAGCCAAGCCCAAAGACGATGCGGGCGGCGGCCAGGACTTTGGCGGCGGTAACAATTTCAACGACGACACCCCTGGTGCGGCGGCAAACGATGACAACGAGGACGACGAGTGATGAACCTCCCAAGAACAGGCGTAATTCGCTACAACCTGGCCGATCGGGAGCGTCAGCACCGTGGTCCCAACCGCAATTTCGATATTCCTGTGGCCGTGGCGCTGATCAACAGCCCGCTCATTCAGGAAAAGATCAAACACGGCGACATGCTCGGCTATTTCGGCCATTGGCCGCGCGTGCAGTTCGGCCTCAATCCGGCCGAGGGCGGCATCGTCAACGGCCGGCAGGTGGCTGTGGAGCCGGCCATTCGTACCGTGTACTGCAAAGCCTTCCCTGACGGCACGGTCGAGCACGAAACCGAGTTTTTCACCGGTAACGCCGGCGGCAAACTGGCCTGGCGTCTGTTCCAGCAGAAAGCTGGCGGTTTCTCGTCGGCCATCCGCGCACCCACGATCGCCGGCAAGGAAATTGCGCGCGAGTTTCATGGTTTCGACTACGTGCTCGAACCCAACTACACCCGCAATCGCGGCTATGGCCTGGCGCTCGATGGCGTGGCCAGCGAGGAGGATCTGTACGACGCGGTAGCCGAGCGCCACCAGATTATGGAGCTGTGCGCAACGATGCTCGACTCGGTGCAGGTCGAGTACGACCACATGGCCAGCGCGCTGGCCAAGGCCCAGGATCACATCACGCTGCTGACCGGCGAGCTGGCCCGCAAAGGCCGTGCTGTCGTACTTGATAGCGTCGGGGTGCTTGATGTGGTGACGCGCCCGATTGCGGCCCCATCGCACCTGGCCCGCGCCGAGGATTTCCTTGATGCGGTGCTGATCCACCAGGACAAGCCCAAGTCTGAGCCGGCCAAGCTCACCCCCAGCCACGAGCGCCAGCTCAGCCGCTACGGGGTCCGCTAATCCATGACCATGAAGCTGAACGCAGACGAAAGCGGCTTTCTGGTCGCGGCCGGCCGCGTCAACCTCGACCAGGATCGCCAGCGGCTGACACTTCTGCGCGCGATCAAGGCCGACACCAGCGCCATGCGTCAGGCGTTGGCCAAGAGTGCCACGCCCAGGGGTAGCACAACGCAGCCCTTGGGCCCCGCGCCGAGCGCGGGCATGTCTGCGCGCGCGCGTCGTATTGCGCCACGCGAGGCGGCCAACGAGGCCGCTACCGAACATCGAGCCGTCACGCGCGATCGCGCCGAGGGTGCCCGCCAGCGCCGCCAGAGCGAAACTCGCCAGGCGCGCCAGGCACAAGCCACTGCGCGTCCGCAACGTGACGGTAAGGGCCGTTTCCTTGGCAAGGGCGATCAGGGCGACCAGGGCGGTGCCGAGGCGCGCCGCACCGGCGGCAAGTTACTTGCGCGATTCGGCGCCCTACTGGGCAAGGCCAAGGGTGCTTTCGCCGGCAGCGGCTCGGGTGAAGCGGTGGATCCAAGCATCACCGCTGCGCGTGAATTTGGCTCGATCCTTTCCCCAATCACTCGCCCATTCAAGGGTATGGCCAGCCTCCTGTTTCGCCGCCGCAATGGCGACAGCGAGCAAAAGGTCGCTGTGCCTTGGTATCGCCGGATCTGGAGCGAGCTGCGCGGCATCAACCAGAAAAGCGGCTCGCGCGGCGGGTCGATGCTGGGCAAGCTGGGCGGCCTGCTGGGCGCTATTCCAGGCGTTGGCCTCATTGGCCGTGGTGCCAAAGGCATGTTCGGCGGTGGGCGCCGAGGCGAGGTACGCAGCACTGGCGTACCACGACGTGCGGGTGCCCGCGAACGGCTCAAGCGCATGCGCGATAGCCGCACTGCCCGCACCGGTGGCAGCCCCTTGCGCCGTGGCACTGCTGCGGTTCGTGACAAGGTGGCCAAAGGCGCCAACGCCGTGGGCGGCGCCCTGGGCAAGGGCGTCAAGGGTGCAGGGAATGCGCTGGGCGGCTTGGCCAAGCGAGTACCCCTGCTGGGCACCGTACTGGCAGGCGGTAAGGCCATAGGCGGCATGCTGGGCCTGGGCGACCAGACGCGAGAGGAGCGATTCAGCAACACCGGCGGCGGCGTGGGCGCCTTGATCGGCGGCGCGGCCGGCACTCTGCTCGGCCCGATCGGCACCATGGTCGGCGGCATGGTGGGCGATATGGTCGGCACCAAGGTCGGGCAATGGCTATCGACCGTGGACTGGTCCGACGTCAGCGCCCAAATGACAGGCACCTGGGACAAGGCAGCAGGCAAGATCGGCGATGGCTGGGCATTGGTGCAGGGCAAATTCACAACCGCACTCGATACCGTCTCGCAGACCTTCACGAACCTCAAGCAAAGCGCCTCCCAGGCCATCACCACGGCTGCGAACTGGACGGGCAACAAGTACACCCAGGCCAAGCAGGCGGCTGCTCAAACGGCCACGCAGGCCAAGGAGTGGGGCACGAAGAAGCTCGAATCGGTCCAGGGTGTTGCCACCAAGGCGACGGCTGCCGTCAAGAGCGCGGCCGGTGGCGCCTATGAGGCCGCAACGATCGAAGGCGGGCGCCTGGTGGGCAGCCTCAACCCCAAGTATCGCCACAAGGAGACGTTCGCCGGCATCAAGGGCGGCGAGCAACTGGCCAAGTATGGAACCTACACCAACGACGAGGCGGCGCGCATCCGCGAGCTCAAGTCCACCGGTGCCAACACCTCGGCGAACCTCAAGGGCGGTATGCCGCCGGCGATCCGTAACAAGATCATCGCCCAGGCCAAGCTCGCAGGTCTGGATCCTGACGAAATGCTGCAGGTCGCAGCGCTTGAGAGCGGCGGCAACCCAAACGCCATTTCCGGTACCGGCGCCACCGGCGTGTTTCAGATGACAGGCCAGACCGCCACCGGCCTTGGCATCACTGACCGTTTCGACGCCGACCAGAACATCGCTGGCGGCATGCTCCTGGGGCGCCAGAACAAGGCAGCGCTGCAGCGCGCAGGCCTGCCGGTGAACCGCGACAGCCTGTACATGATGCATCAGCTCGGCCCCACGGCCGCCACTGAAATGCTGCGCGGCGCGGCCATGGGCAAGAGCATGAGCGAGCTGTCGGCAGGCACGCAGAAAGCGGCTTCGCTCAACTACGGCAAGGGCGCGGCTACGGCCAAGGACTATCTGGCGAAAAACTCCAAGGCCCTGGATTCGCGCCTGGCGCAGGTCTCGGGCGGCACGACTGGGGTGCCTTCCACCCTGGCCGCGCCGGCCTCGGCCGCACCCACTGCACCGGCGCTGCCGGCGGTGGCCAGCGCAGCAGCACCGATCGAGCGTCAGCAGCTGGCGCCGGCGCCCACGGTGCCGCGCAAGGTCGGCGACAACAGCAAAAAGCCCGAGGTGCCGATGTTCCTGGCGCCTCCTATCACGCAAAACGTCTCCGATCGCGGTTTGGCCCAGGCGGCCACCGGTGGTTTGGGAATGAACCTGGGAGCTCGATAAATGGCCGGCAATACACTGAGCATGCTGGAAGTGGCGGACATGGTTCGTCACTGGCTGCGCACGCCTGCAGGCGCCTACCTTGGGCAAAGCTACGGCCAGGACATCAAGTCGCTGCTGCAGCAGCCGCAAAACATGGCGCTGGG
Source organism: Pseudomonas sp. PS01301 (assembly GCF_029960215.1). Taxonomy (NCBI): domain Bacteria; kingdom Pseudomonadati; phylum Pseudomonadota; class Gammaproteobacteria; order Pseudomonadales; family Pseudomonadaceae; genus Pseudomonas; species Pseudomonas sp. PS01301. The sequence goes on from NZ_JASCPM010000014.1 coordinate 65,836, forward strand.
CGATGCCTTCGTCGAAAAGCTGCTCAAGGATGTTCCCGTGTTGCAAAGCCTGCCGTCGGGCACCGTGAACGTCTTTATCAAAAATGAAGGCAAGCAGCGCCAGCAGCTGATCATCGACCTGGCCGGCACCGAGGTCGCGACCGAACTACTGGGGAACATCCGTTGAAAACTACCGACGAGTACATGCAGGCGGCGATCGACGCCATCACTGAGTACCCTGCAGCTGCCCTCGCCTACCAGGTACAGGATCCGCGCACCATGGCGCTGCTACGCGCGATGGCCACGCAGCTGTCCATGCGATCGCAAGAGCAGGATGTGGCCGCCCTTGAGGCCTTCATGCCGGCGCGTGATATGACCGTGTACGCGGCGGCGGCCGCCAAGGGTGTGATGCCGTTTGGCACCTCGGCGCTGATGACCCTCAAGGTGCAGAACGTCTCCGGGGCGCCATTCGATGTGCTCAATGCGCGCGTGCTGCTCGATCAGCAGGGGCGCCGCTACGTCACCACCCAGGGCGCCACTGTGGCCGCTGGCGCCACCGCCAGCATCAAGGTGGCCCAGCGTACGGAATCCTCGTTCACGCACACTGTGAGCGAATTCAAGGGCTTTTACCGCATTCCGATCCCGGCGCCCGATGAAGGTCTGTACATGACCGAAATCCGCGTGGTGCATAACAACGGCACGATTTTCACTTACACCCCCGAGTTCACCAACATCGACGCCGGCGATACCGTTTTCCACCTGGAGAGCGACGAATACCGCCAGGTCGCTGTCGTACTCGGCGCTCGGAATATCGGCGGCTACGTGCCCTCGATCGGCGAGAAATTCACGGTCACGGTGGTGCTTACCGAGGGCGAGGTCATCCTGGCAGCCGATGCGCCATTTGTGTTCGAGCACGCCACTACGGTGGCCGAGTCGGGCGCCAAGGTGGCATTAAGCTCGGTGCAGTCCACCGGCGCCAATCCACTGGGCGTGGACGAGCTGCGCGAGCTCATTGCCTATCCGGCGATGTATGACGGCAACGCGGTGTTTCAGGCCAATTTCGCGTTCCTGCTGCGCCGCAACCTGGCGCCCTTCCGGTTTCTGTCCGTCTGGAACGAGCAAACCGAGGAGGAGGTGCGCGGGGCCAACGTGAAAAACATGAACACCCTGTTTGTCGCGGCGCAAAAGGACGGCGTGGCCACTGCCACCCTGCAGGAGCAGATTGCGCGCGTGATCCTGGCCGCCGACAACAGCTACAAGGTGCGTCACGTCGCGGTCAAGGTGGTGGAGATTCCGGCTTCCATCACCCTGACGGTGCCTGATGTGTACAGCGCCGATGAAGTCAAAAAGCAGGCCACCGAGATTGTGCTGGCCGAGTACGGGCCAGATTCCAAGTGGTCGAAAAAGGGCCTTGGCCAGGTGCTCAATCGGCGACTGGTTACCAAGCTGCAGGCCGGCATTGTGGCCCTTCAAGCGGACGATGCGGATATCGTGGCGGTGATCAACGAGCAAGGCACTACCCTGCCCGAGAGCTACCGCTACATTTCCGCCGACAGCCTCACCGTCAAAGTGTTGCCGATCAAGGCGCGGGGGCAATAAGTGAATCCGTTACTCAACAGTTTCACCAACGGCGAGCTTGAGGGCGATCTGCAGGCGCTGTTCATCCGGCTGTACAACGAGACGCTGGCGCCGACCGACGATGAAATCAACGTCTACGGCGCCCCGCACCTAGGGTCGCTGGCGCTGCTGCAGCGCGTGTTCGCTCAAGAGGGTATTTCGGTGCTGTCCAACATCACCGAGGACGGCCTGCGCTACCTGTTTCGCGCCTGGCGCTACCAGAACCCTCGGCGCGGTACCCACTTCCTGGAAACCTATCTGCGCGTGCTGTTTGGCGACGTTTATCAGGTGCATCAGCTGTACCAGAAAATCGCCGGAACGTACCCAAACGAGCTGCGAACTCTTGAGGAAATCCAGTTAGCTCGCGAGTCGGAAAGTGCCTACTTTTTGACCTCAAGGCTGCGGGTAGATTTGTCCACAAGCGAGGTTCCAGAGCGTGTAATCAGTGCTTTACGCACTGTCGTGCCGGCCCGTCTTGTGTTGGAAGTTCGTATCTCACAAAGCGCTATTTCGACGTTTGAAATGGCCAGCTGCCTGAGCATGCTCAACTTCTTTACGGCCTCGGGATCGTCCGTGGTTGAAGACGAGCCGGCACCGGACACCTGGCAGTACGATGGCGTGGTGGTGTCTAACGGCGACTACCTTGTTTCCAACGGCTACCAGGTGCAAAGCACAATGGCCTGACCTCGCGAACGTATGCGCCCCCTGTTGGGGCGCGTCATTCGACAAGGTAGGGCCCGATGGCTGTTTACAATCCAATCATCACCACGCAAGGCAAGGCGGCGGTGTTCAACGCCAACGCCACCGGCACGCAACTGGTGCTGACTCACATGGCCTTCGGCACGGCCGCCTACGACCCCAAGGGCGACGAGGTTGCGCTCAAGGCCGAGGTCAAGCGGATTGCGATCAGTGCCGGCGGGCGCATTGCTGAAAATCAAATTCGTCTCGCGACCATCTGGCCTCAAAGTGACGAGAAGGCCGACGTCAACGAAATCGGTTTCTATGCCGGCAACGTTTTGTTCGCCGTGATCAGCCGTAAGGACGGCGGGCCGTACCTGGTCAAAAGCGCAGGCGCAAACCTCATTTTCAGCTACGACTGGGTAATCAATGCGGTACCCAGCAGCTCGATCACCATCAAGGTGGACCCCGACGCTTTGGCGCTGCTGGTCCATATGGCTGACGCCAACGCTCACCCCCAGTACCTTACGATCGCCGAGTACCAGACCCGCGACTTCAAGGACAGCGTGCGCGTCGCTACAACAGCCCACATCGTCACTCTGGCCGGTCTGCTGATCATTGACAACGTGCAGCTCAAGGCAGGCGATCGGGTGCTGGTGCGGGCGCAGAACAGCGCCTTTCTCAACGGTATCTATATCGTGGCTGCCGGTGCGTGGTATCGGGCTGCTGATGCCAACACCTCGGCCAAAGTTACCCCCTCGCTCACTGTGTCTGTTGAGGAAGGCGCGGCGAACAAGGACACGCAGTGGACACTGACCACTGACGGCCCGATCAACCTGGGCACCTCGAACCTTGCGTTCGAAGTGGTAGGCGGGCCGTCGGGCGCTGCTGCCGGCACTTACACCATGGTGTCAGTCGATGCCCGTGGGCGTGTAACCAGTGGCTCGAACCCGAGCACGTTGGCGGCTATGGGCATTTTGGATGCGTATACCAAGACGCAGACACAAGCCACCTTTGTGAAGCAGGGCGGCGCGCCCAACATGGGTGTCAACAACATCTACCTTGGCTGGAGCGGGCAGCAGTTACTCGCCCAGGTCGATAACACGCCGATGGGTAACCTGTGGTACTCGGCCAACTTCCAGCCGGCACTCAAACAGGACCGTCTGGAAATGGTTGCTGCGATCGCAGGCTTTCCGTTGTCCAGTGCGCCAGCGGGATGGCTCAAGGCCAACGGCGCGGCCGTAAGCCGTACCGCCTATGCTGACCTGTTCTCGCGCATCGGCACCACCTTTGGCGCCGGCGATGGATCTACCACGTTCAACCTGCCCGACTACCGAGGCGAGTTCCTGCGCGGCTTTGACGATGGGCGCGGTCTGGATGGTGGGCGCACGCTCAACAGTGTCCAACCGGCAATGGTGCTGGCGCACGGTCACACTGCCGGCACCGACGTTCAGGGCAACCACGCCCACACCACAACTGTCAGCGCTGGCGGCGGTCACGGCCACACCGGTAGGGTTGCGAACGATGGCTGGCACGGTCACAGCTCGGGTACCACGTCCGAGGCAGGCTGGCACGCCCACCTCGGTACTGCTGCCGACAACGGGTGGCATAGCCACTCCGGTGTCACCACTGTGGCGGGTAACCACAACCACCAGATGGCGCACGACGTTGCCGGCAACAGTGATCTTCTAACGTTCGCCATTGGACCTACCAATCAGGCGGACGAGGGCTACATCGTCGATGAATCCCTGATCAGGTCGGCGGGTGATCACCAGCACGGCCTGGCCATCGATGCCAGCGGTACCCACCAGCACGAGCTGTACATTGGTGCCAACGGTACGCACACCCACGCCGTCGAGGTTTATGGCAGTGGTGACCACGCTCACGGCCTGACAATCGACGGTGTTGGCGATCACGGTCACACCGTGGCTATCGGCACGACCGGCGCGCACGCCCACAACATCACAGTGAACAGCACCGGTGGCGCCGAGAACCGGCCGCGCAACATGAGCGTGCTGTTTTGCATCAAGTACTGAGAAGCGACCATGACTACTGATCATCAAGAGCCTGCACAGATCCAAGAGAGCGCGGAAACCCAGGGCCTGTCGGCCGTGTTCGAGTACAGCCCTGCCAGGCTGCCCGTGCAGGAGGAGGCCCCGCGCGAGCTCAAGTGCAAAACGGTCTGGCAGCTGGACAGCGATATGATCCTGATCGGTACCACGGTCGCGGACGAGTCGCCCATGGAGCCAGGGGTTTTCATGATTCCAGGCGGGTGCGTAGATGTGGAGCCGCCGGCGTTCCCGGCCACTCACCGCGCTCGCTGGACGCAAGCTGGCTGGGACATTGAGGAAAGGCCCGCCCCTGTCGCGGTACCAGTCATCACCACGGCGCCGGCCGAACGCATGACGTTCCACTCAGTGGTCAAGGCATTCATGGACGCCACCGCGTTCGCCAATGGCTACGACAACCTGATGACAGTGATCAGCTACGCCGAGGAGGAGGCTGTACCGGCATTCCAGGCCGAGGGCAAAGCGTTTCGCGCCTGGCGCTCGCTGGTATGGGCCAACGTCTTCGCCCTCAAGACCGAGCCTGTGGGCGTGGTCGCCGTGCGCGATGCCTTGGAAGCACTCCCTGAGCTCGAAGGCCATCACCACGCTGTTGATCTGGACGAGTGGGACCTGCTCGACACCCCCGAGGTCTCGGCATGAGCGAGAGCGCTGGGGTCATGTTCCCTATCAAGGTGGCGATCGCCGAATACATGGCGCGTTGGTACCAGGGCGTGTTTGGCGACACCAAGGCGGTCGCTGAATTCGCGGCGCGCGGGGCGCCCTACGCTATCAAGATCGTTGCCGATCGCATGATCGACGACGTGGAGGCAATGCTGGAGAGTTACCAGAAAGACCAGCAAGGCCCACACGGCAAGAATTCCAAGTTTCCGGTGGTGTTCATCGCGATCGACCGCGCTTACACCACCACCGGGACCGACTGGGGCGCGCGCCAAGGTCCGCGCCGGATGGTCTGCCTTGAGAGTCCGCCCAACGCTTCGGTTTACGGCCTGCGCGTGGCCATGCATGACGTGCGGGTGCAGTTCGCCATCCTGGCGGCCGACTCGCCGTCTGCGCGCAGTATCGCCGCTCAGCTGGGTCTGTTTGTGGGCGACATGGGCAATCGGCGCATGACGGCGCGTCATACCTTCGGCCAATACACCATTCCGGCGCCGGCGGTGATCGAGAACCCCGACATGATGTTCGGCGTCGCGGGCCAATCCAAGACCAGCACCGTGCTGGTGGGCGACATAACCCTCAAGGTCACAACGCCCTTTCTGGATGCACCCAAGCCTGGCGAGGAGAACGATGGAAGCACGAACAACCCGCCAGGCTACCCGATGGTCACCGAGGTGACGGTCAAGCAGCTGCACGGCACGCAGGGCGCTCGGGTGACGATGGATGGGGTGGACTGGGAGGAAATGGCGTGAACATCTACTTGAGCAAAAGCGGTGGGCAGATCCCCGGCGACCTGATCCAGGAAACGGTGCTGCGCAGCGATCTGGCGCCGATACCGCGCACCCTGGAGCTCACCGTACAGCTCAAGGATGACATGCAGCAGCGCCTGGCCATGGGCGCGTCGCTGTGGGGCGGCTATGAGCATCTGGAATACACCATCGTCATGCGCGAGCGGGCACAGCCTACCGGTGTTATCCAGGGCGACACGCCCATGCAGGCCATGAAGGTGACGGCCTTTCTCACCAGCTGCCAGTCGATCGGCCGCCCGCGCCAGCCTGGCCGTGCTGTGACGGCCTACAATCAGTCGCTGGGCGGAATTTACCGGGCGTGCGGATCCTCTCTGGTCATTGCCAACGATTTCAATGTCGGGCGGTTCGTGTGCCTGGCCGGCGATACGCCCAGTCATGCGGTTGCTGTCGCACTGCAGGAGGAAGGCGCCGCGCTGGTGCTGCGCAATGGTCGTATCTCGATCGAGCGCCTGCACAACTTGATGGCGCAAACGCCTACCGACTCGCTTGGGCAGTTCGACAGCTCGGCGGCGCACGAAAGTGACTTGCTTGAGCAGACCGGTATCCCGATGTGCATTTCGCTCGATGACTACGGCCAGGTAGTGCAAGGCGATTTCGGCACGGCCCGCAACGCCCGATTCATTCCAGGGATGGACGCCCGCACCCTGCACAATCTGTCTCATGTGCCGATCACGCGCCGCATCATCGACAACCAGCTGGCGATGAAAATACGCGCCGGCGACGTGGTAAGCGTGGCCGGCAGAACCCAGCTGGTGATCACCGCCGCGCACCGATCGCTGAGCAACAACGGCATCATGGACACGAGCTCGCGCTTTTGGGTGGGGGAAATCTCCTGATGGCTCGCTGGCCCGCGACTGTTGTGCTGTACCAGCGCGATCCCCGCCGCTGCGAGGTGTCGATTCCAGGCATCAGTGACGGCGGCACATTGCTCGCCGAAATCGAGCAGAACCTGGGCGATCGCAGCCCCGAAACCGAGATTCGCATCAAGACCGGCGACCTTGTGTGGGTGGATTTCATTTCAGGCGATCCACGCTATCCGATCATCACCGGTTTTCGAGCGCGCAACGTCGAGAACATGATCGGCACCCGGCACTGGGAGCACGAGAACTTCACCATGGTCGCGGACGAGACGGTGCTGATCACCGCCGGCCAGAGCGTGCGCATCGAGGCCGGCGCTTTGATCGAGCTGGTAGTGGGCGGCTCGTTGCTCAAGATCGACGCGGGCAGCATTGCCCTGGCGGCCAAGGCGCTATCCATCAAAGGTCCAGTCACGCAAACCGGTGGCGATATCACCAGTGACGGCATCAGTGTGCAGCTGCACAGCCACATCGAGCAGGGCGACGGCAAACCGGTCGGCAAGCCTATGTAATCGGAAATACCGAGCGGGCGGCCCCTTTTTGCGCCCGCACACTACGGCAAAACCTGTGAGATATGACCATGCCAGATGTGCTATTCGACTTCGACAACCCCGCCGATACCCAGCGCTCGCTCAAGCGTATCGCGCAGCTGATGCAGCGCGCCGGCCAGCCGGTGGTGTCCCATGACTTTGATCCCAAGGTAAAGCGTACCTCGGGCGTCAGCTACCACCAGGCGCTGCTGACCTTGGCCAGCGGCCAGACCGTTACCCTCATGGTCAAGCTGACCGGTGACGTGTTCCGTGTGCTGCTCAACGGCGCCGTGCTGCCCATTCACCAGCAGGAAGACACCAAGGCCATCGCCGAGATTGCAGCGGCCGCACAGCGCAATCAGGCCAAGTTCCAGGCGCAGCAGGCGCGCATCAAGGTGGAGCTGCCAAAAGGCATCCGCACGGCCGCGCCCAAGATGGCCGACGCACTGGCTGAGCGCATCAGCTACCTGGACAGCCAGATCGCTGAGCGGGGCGAGGTTCGCGACGGCCTCAAGCGTGAACTGGGTATGACCCTGGACAGCGTGGGCGCCGAGGCTCTGTCGGCCGCCGCCGTGGACACCCTCCTGTACCTGTTCAGACGCCACAATATGGCCTCAGAAGACTATGCGGTGCCGAGCAAAATGGGCAGTGACGAGCTGCTCACCGCCAAGCTGATCGGCCGTGATGACGGTGCCATCTGGCTGGTGCCGGCCGGTATCGATCTGGCAGAGACCCTGACAGCCGAGCGCCTGGACGCGGTGGTGCAGGGCCAGGCCCTGGCCGATGACGTGCTGCAGGGCGCTTGCCTGGATGGTGCTGACCATAGCGCGGCCGTGGCCACCCTGCAGAATGCCCTGGCCGTAGTGGACAACAATGCGCCAATTAACGAGGCCGCCGGCAACCTGGAGCAGGCAGCCCTGGAACGCGCCAGCGCCGAGTCGTTTCGCCAGGCGCTGGCAGTACTCGATGACGCCGGCGTACCGGACGAGGATGAAGCGGCCTAGATCGTGGTGAGGCTGTAAAGGTCGGTGGAAATCAGGCTGGTTATGTCGTCCATCAGCGACAGCGCCCGCTCCACCGACGACTGCCCTGCTGCAAAAGCGCACGCAGCCAGCACGGCGACCTGACCATTACTGATTTCAGGCGCCAGGCGGTATTTGGGACCGCGTTCGTCGAAACCATCTTGCGTCACTGCGTTTTCAGGCGAGTGGCGTGCCAGGCTGCCGTCCATGTCGATCGTCTCCTGGCCCTGCCGGCGCTGGAATTCGTGAATCGACTTGCGGATCTGCTCGTTTTCAAAACGCATATCCACCGCGTCCAGGTTCAGGTTTGTGACCATGCCAAAGCCTGGCCGGCGCAGCTCCACCAGCGGCTCCTCGCCGGCAATGACCAGCATGTCGTCCTGGGGAGAATGCACGCACACCAGGGTGACGGGGCTTCCGTAATACCCGGCAATGCTCACGAGATACATATTGACCTTGGCATCGTCTTGCGGCTGCTGCGATTCACCGAACATAGGTGGCTCCTTAAAAACGCCACTGTAGCGTGTTTAATCCATATCATCAGATACGATTTCCGATATTCATACGATTGCAATAGCGTATATCAAATGATATAAATCTCACCTCACACAATCAGACCAAACGGTGACCCATGAATACCCCACCCGAGCACACGTATCAGCTGCCGATCGCGCGTGACTACATCCGCCATTGGGGCTTGAAAGAAGGCGTTCGCGAGCTGCTGCAGAACGCGCTCGATCACCTCAACCGCCAAGGCGACCCCGATGCACCGTTTGAATTTTCGTTCTATGGCGACGCGCTGAGCATCACCAGCCGCGGTGCGCTGCTGGAAGCAAAAACCCTGCTGCTGGGCTGCACCTCGAAAGCCGACGATCCCCACTCGATCGGTCATTTCGGCGAAGGGTACAAGCTGGCCCTGCTGGTGCTGCAGCGCGCTGGGTACCAGGTGCGCGTGCTCAACGGCACCAAGGAATGGCGGCCTGCGTTTTCGTACAGCGAACAGTTCGAATCCGAGGTGCTGACCATCGAGCAGCGGCCGCTGGGGCATGATGAAGGCGGTGTGACGTTTGAAATCACCGGTCTGACCGATACCGACTGTGACCAGGTGCGCAGCATGTGCCTGCGCATGCAGCCCCCTATGCGTGATGTGATCGGCGTGCCCATTGGCCACATCCTGCCCAGCCGTCCGGGCAAGCTGTATGTGGGCGGTCTGTATGTGTGCGATACCTCCCACAAGTACGGCTATGACATTCAACCCGCGCACCTGCAGCTTGAGCGCGATCGCCAGACCGTTGGCGGCTGGGAACTGCAGAGCGTCACCCGCGATATGTGGCTGGCGAGCAAGCGCTGGGATGACGTGATCAGCATGCTTGAAATCGAAGCGCCTGATGTTCGGCTGATCAAGTACACAAGCGTGCCCGACGAGCTGGCCACGCAGGCTGCTGCCCACTTCGATCGCAAGCACACTCACGCATTGCCGGTGGCCACCCAGGAGCAGGCCGAACAGCTCGCCTATAGCGGCTACCGCACTGTGATCACCACGCCGGCGATGACTGCCGTGCTGGCGTCTGCGCCGTCGATCAAGCAACGCACGGCCACGGTCAAGGTGGCCACCCCGCGCCAGACCCTGGAGACGTGGATGGAGTCGCACAAGCGGTACCTGTCGCGCCTGCCCAAGGTGGCGTTCAAAAAGCTGATTGACCAGGCGTCAGACTGGAAGCTGGCCGATAAGGGCGTGCGATTCTGATGGTCTACGTTCGGTTTAACGGCGCCACCAAGAGCGTGCGCGCCCGTGGCCTGGCCAAGTCGGCGGCGCTCAAACTGCGCCGCCGCTGGCTGATCCGCGTCCACCTTCGCTGCATGGATGCATCGGGCAGGCCTGCGCGTGGCCTTGCCGAGGCCCGCCTGCCCAAAGCGGTCACATTGAGCCAGGCGCGCACCCTGATCGACGCGATGCTGCACGAGCTCGGGGCCATTGATCTGCGCGAGTTCACCCACCTGGGCGCCACCTGGGTGGCCGTCTCGGAAAGCTGACCCAGGGCATCGAGCTGGCCCCGGTTATCGTGGGTCATGAACGATAAATTTGCCGCCATCCAGTCTGCAGCCAACGCCGGCGCCTTCGGGCGCAACGGCTACGCGCTGCCCTCCATTGCCCAACTCAACGCTGGCAACTACCTCAAGGGGCGGTTCGAGCTGTACGGGCTGTCGATCGCTATCGAAACACCTCAAGGCACCGCTCGCATGGGCAAGTCTGACGGCAAGCCGTGGAGCGTGATTTGCCAGGCTCACTATGGCGATATCGCCGGCACCCTGGGTGCCGATGGTGATCCGGTGGATTGCTACGTGGGACCTGTACCCGAGAGCGATCGGGTGTTCGTGGTGAACCAAAACGGCAAGAGCGGCGCCTTTGACGAGCACAAGGTCATGCTGGCCTTTGCCGACGAGGATAGCGCCCGCACCGCCTACCTCAACAGTTATGAGCGCGGCTGGAACGGCCTCGGCTCGATGGTGAGCGCTTCGGTGTCGCAGTTCACCTGGTGGCTCAAGTACGGCAACACCCGTGTGCCTTTCGATAAATCTGCACTCCCCTACCACGGCGACGACGATATGACCGACATTACCTGGGACAGCGCAGCACAGCCTGTCCAAACTGACCTTGCCAGCCTGATCTATGGCCTGCGCCAGGGCGACGGCGGCGGGCTGCTGCTCGATGCGCTGAGCATGAGTGAAATCCTCGACGCGGAGGGCGAGCAGCAGGTGCTCGATGCGTTGGTGGTGGTCAACAGCAAGCTGGACATGAAAATGGAGCAGCTGATGCGGATCATGGCGGCCGCCAGCGAGACCGTACAGCCGGTGGCCAAGCAGATCAGCGCCCCCTTCAAGCAGAAAGGCACGACCAACATTGTGGCGCTGTTCGAGCTGTCCGACGGCCAGACGGTGGCCATCTACCTGCACAACCCTGACAGCACGCCGAACAAGATCCTGCCCGACGACGAGCTGGTGAGCTGGAAGTGGTTGCTCAACAAAAAGGACGTCACCATTCTGGTGGCCCCGGAGAAAGGCCGCGACCTCAATCCACGCGAAGTGGCGCGCCGCGTCATGCGCCTGGCTGAGAAGAACAGCGCCAAGTTCACCAAGGCCAACGGTGACCGCGCCGCGCGCATGGCTGCGATCGAGGCGGCGAAAGTCCAGGTCACCAGCAAAGAGGCCACCCTGGCCGCCATTGAGGCCGAAATCAGCGATCTGACTGTGCAGGCCGAGGCCAAGCGCGCCATTGCCCCGCCCATGCCTGGCGGTGAGCAGGGCGGCGCCCAGTCGTTCGAAGCGCTGGCCAAGCTACACACGCCGGTTCAGTACGTGTCCAGCGGCGACCCTGACGGCTTCACTGCTGTGGATCCGCAAGGCTGGGGTCTGCGCTTGCGTATGTCGGCCAACAAGCGCGGCGTGTCGAGCTACATGATCCAGCCAGGCAATATCGGCTACGACAGCTTGGGCATGTCGTCGCTGGCCGAAGGCCTGGAATCTGCAGTGATCAAAGCTATCGGTGTCGCCCTCGATCGGATCCGCGAACTGCGCGTACGCACGAATGCAGCGGGCCGCCCTGCAGAGCCGGAGTATGTCACCCGCTCCAAGGCGGTAAAGGCTGCCCTCAGCGCCCTGGGCTGGAATACGGACGCCGGCAGCACTCAGCTGATGGTAACGATCGACGGCAGCACGTACGGCGTGCGCAGCGCCGTCCAGCAGGTGGGCAAAGGGCCTATGACCCTTGTATGGAAAGACGAGGGCAGCACCCTGCAGTGGCCAGATGAACCTGAGCTGAGCGCCGAGGCCATGGCGGCCAAGGTCGATGGCGCGTTCCGTGCGGCTGTTGCCGAAGCGCGCGCGGCTGTCACCGGCGCCGAGGGCAACACGGCGGCCAAGACAGGCACAGACGCTGGCGCCGGCGCCACCATGACCAATCCCACCGGCAAAAAGCTGGTCATTACCCTGGCCAACGGCGACGAAGCATCGCGCTCGACCTACAACCTCTACACAGCGGCCGTCGTGGGCTACGACAAGGACGGCAAGCTGCAGGTGCTCTCTGCGCACTGGAGCAAGCGCGACGCCCTGGGCGCCATCAGCAATTTCAAGGCGGGCAAGCATGTGAATTTCAACTATCGCGACAAGCTCGTGGGTGAGCCGTTCATGGTGACTGCGCCCGAGGAAGGCGTGAGTCCTGCGCCTACGCCTGACCCAGCGCCCGCCCCGACGCCAGATCCGGCTCCCGAACCACAGCCTGCGCCTGCTGCCAATGAGGATCCTGCACAAGTCGAGGCTCTGGCCCTTTTGCAATCCGTGATCGACGGCATTGCCAGCATGGACGCTGCGCTGGCCGATCGCCTACTGGCGGCACACGAGAAGTTCGCCGGCGGTGCTGAGTTCGATCCGCTATTTGAGCAGGCATCGCAGGCCTACGCGGATGCTATGGTGGCCAAGGCACGGACTGCGCTCGCCGCTTGAGTCTGGCTGAGGCTGCCCTTTATCTAGGGCGGCCGATAGCCTAATTATAAGCCCTACTGCGCTTTGCCTTTGCCAGAATCCTTGAAAATCTTCCTGATTTTCTCCAGTGACGTATGCGCCGCACCCATTGACTCCATCATGTAGTTGAAGTCATTGGATGCTGCACCTTTGTAGGTTGGCCACTTAACATCTTCCTTCAAAGCCTCCATCATTTTGTCTCGTGCTTCAACCTCATCACCGGCCTTAAACGACTTCAAAGCGTAATATGTCAAAAGATATCTATCGTAGACAGACCTAACTCGAAGACATGATAGTGATACTTCGACGTAATACCTATACTGCTTAAAAAACCATGCAGCTAAAAACTCAATCACGATAAAAGTCAGAGAGCATGCTGCCATTCCTATGTACATAACATGGGAATCCGGCTTTGTAGCGTTTGCGAAGAACTGCCAGAGCCCTATGGCTATGCAATAAAAAAACAAGCCTCTCGCCATGAAGGTTTTACCGGTATCTAGAAGTCGCTGGGCTGTAATTTCTGAACTCACCGCATACGCTGAAAGAGAACGCAATACCTCAGATATATACTTTTCGAAATGGGTATCATCCGATGCAGCGCCATAGTAACGGCTATCGGTTTTAGCGTTCTCTCCCCCCTCTTGCTCCAAGCCTGCCTCCGAACTATCTAGGGGCTTGTTGCTTGTTTCGCGCGCCTCCTTCGCTACTTTCTCAACCAAGCGAGATATGCTTGAATCACTTGTATATTTAATATATGAGTTTCTAAAACTTATCCCTGTGCTTGGGTCACGTTCTTCTTCGAAAGTTTTATCGCCCATGGATAAAGTAATGAGGGTCACTATCACTATGAGGATAAATCCTCCGAGAAAAAAGCTTATGGCGCCTATACTATTAGCTTGAATCTTGGTGATGAACTCTGGCTCCGCAAACGAGAACCAACCATAAACTAGTAATCCTATAGATAGATTGGCAAAGACAGAACCAATGAATATATTTAGCTTTGATGTTTTTAGATTTCTGTCAAGTATTCGGACGGGCAATCTAGCCTTGTTAAGTCTTTCGCGCAAATCTTGTTGCGAATCTTGTTTTAAATGTTCTTTTTCTGAAGTTTCCAAAGTTTGCAACTCCGATGTAATTTATAGTTTTTCCTAACAAGACATTATTATCTAAATATGTGCAAAGCGCCACCTATAGCACACGGCCTGAGCGCGGCTACTCACCTTCCCGCTATTGACCATTTATAGTGCCACCTCCTTTTTCCAGTGTCATAGCCCTCACGAAAAATCAGTGCTATCTGCGCTCGCCTCGCATCGAATACTCCTGTCTCAGTGGGCCAGGCCTCAAGCGCTTGCAAGTGGCTTGCATATCAATATACTGAAAACCTACCGTTCCAATGCCCAATCCGTAGGCATTAGGCCGTCATTCAATATTGAAAAAGGATTGAATCAGTATGACCACCATCGCTATCGCCAACTCGAAAGGAGGCGTCGGCAAAAGCACCCTCGCCGTGCAGATCGCCGGTGAGAAGGCACGCCAAGGTCGAGACGTGCTGGTCATCAATGGCGATCGCCAGAAAAGCTCCGAGCTCGCCTTGCTCAATCGCGCACAGTCCGACGACTTCCCGCCCATTACCTGCGTGCGCTACGAACACGGCCCCGAGCTGCTGGCCGCGCACCGCGCAATGAAAGGCAAGTACGACGATATCGTGATCGACGTGGGCGGCCGCGACTCCTCGGCCATGCGCGCGGCGTTGGCGGTCTGTGACGTGGCACTGGTACCGTTCGCGCCTGGCTCGTTCGAGGTATGGGCCCTGGAAGAAATGGACGAGCTCCTGCGCAATGCGCTCAGTACCCGTGACCCTTTCCCGGTCTACGCCTTGCTCAACCTAGCCGAGGCCAAGGCGCAATCAGCCGATAACTCCGACGCACTGAGCGCCCTGGACGAGTACCCCGTTTATCAGCAACTGCCGTTTGTGATGGTGCGTCGTAAGCCCTTCGCCAGCGCTGCAGGCCAGGGGCTTTCGGTCCACGAGGTTCGCCCGAAAAACCCGAAGGCGTGCTACGAGCTGGACAAGCTGATGCAGGTGCTCGATGGGCGCCCAGCGTACGAGGTAGCAGATAGCTTGGATCCGGTCGATGGCGGCACGGACGTCGCATGAAGCAATTGATTAGGCACTGCATCAGCATCTAATCAATATTGAAAACGTACTATTTGACCACCGGATCGCTCGCATATGGCTATTACCTCGAAACCCAAAGCAGTTCCCACTGAAACTCCGGCAAAGCCTGTAGATGATGACAAGGTGCTGGCTTACGTGAACGGCGCACCCGACGGCGAAACTGCTCAAGCAGCGCGCGCCATCAAGCCGAAAAAGCGCAACAAAGAGCAGATCAGCCTGACGATTGATCCCGAATTGCTCGAAGCAATTGACGCGCACGCCACGCACATCGGCCTGGGTCGAGCGGCCACTATTTCTCTTGCCTGCCGCCAGTTTCTCAAACGCGGCGCCATCATCGATGGCGCCAACGAGTAACCCGGAAAGCCCCTCCCAAACGCGGCGCCCCAATGGCTGATCATCACGCGATGATTAATCGTTCCGGGCGCCGTGCGCATGTTTGTTCTCGATGATATAGCTGCATTCGACCGTATCCGCATCAGCGGACTCATGGCCAACCAGGTCGAGGCGCTGATGGGTGGCCTCGACGCGCTCGCCCGTCTCAAGGCGTCCAAGCAGGTCGCCGAATACCTGGCGCAACTTGGCGTCACCCTCACCACCCCCAAGGAGCCGCTGGACGGCTTTTCGATCGCCGACAGGGTAAGTGCCAGCGAAGCGCTGGACCGCTACCTGGAAACGGGTCTGCACGCTGTGCCGGACGCCTTACGCCCCTTCGAGGCGATGACGGTCGGCGAGCTGGCCAGCACCGCCCAACTTCCCGCCATGGCTCGACGTGCAGCCAGTCTCGCCCCGATCGTGAACATCGAGGCTGCGCAGGTGGCAGCCTTCGACGAGCTGCAGAGCCGTGGGGTGAATCCTGGCATCGTCGAGGAGCACGTTCTAAAGCGGCTGACGGCCTCGCGCGAGGTGCTGGCGGAAAGCCGCATGAACAACCCTGCCTATGCCCAGGCAATGGCGGCCATCCAGGGCGTCAATTCGACCTACAAGGACGCGGACGCCGCCATTGCCGCGCAGATTTCCATGGTTCGCAAGCAGATCGAGCAATCGCTGGCTACGCGCGCTGACCTTGCCGAGGTTGCCGAAAAGCGGGCAGTTCTGCGTGAGCAGTACGTCAAAGACTACAACGCCGCAAAAGCGGTTCTGGATCAAGCAAACAAGACGTTCGATGCCGATCGTGCTGAGCGTGCGGCCGCTGTACTGCGCGAGGACGGGCAGGCCGTGCGCAATGCCATTTTCGCCGCCTCGCCGATCAGTGAGGAGCAGGCAACCGAATGGGCCTCGCGCCAGATCATCGACAAGGACGCCCTCGCCAAGCTGGCCCGCCAGGGCTACAAGCGCGAAGACGTGTATCGCGATATCGCCGAGTTCTACCGCATGAGCGGCGGCAAGTCCTCGGCCATCCGTATCTCTGCCGGCGGCAAGCGCGCCAACGCGGTCGGGGTGGAAACCCGTACTGACGAGAAAGTGGTGAACCTGGGTACCCACTTCAACAAGACCGTGCTGTTCCACGAGCTGGCGCACCACCTGGAAAACGACCCGATCGCCAAGGCAGCCAGCAACGGCTTCCTGATCAAGCGCCGCCTGAGCGATAAACCGGTGAGCCTCAAGAAACTGACCGGCCACAAATATGGCAGTCACGAAGTCGCGTATGAGGACCATTTCATTTCGGCGTATACCGGCAAGGTTTACAGCGACCAGGTAACCGAAGTGTTCGCCATGGGCGTCCAGTACCTGGCCACTCCCGAAGACTCGGCCATGTTCGCTGTACGTGACCCGCAAATGTTCGCCATGGTCACCGGCTACCTGACCAGCGCCCTCACGCCGGCCATGAACGCCAAGTTGAACATGCACAGCGGCGCCATCGACACCCTGCAGGTAGCTCGCCAGGAGCAGGCCGACCAGTACGCGGCCGCGATCGCTGCGCTGGCCAAGCGCGTCACCATTGCTGCAGACAGCTGGTGGGAGGATCTGCAGCGCGATCACCCCCAGGAGAGCTGCTGGGTCAAGAACGAGTTTGATCGCAAGACCGGTGCCGAGTACTTGGGCAGCTGGAACGGTTTCGCTGTGTTCAAGGGCGTATTCAAGAATCGCAACACCGACCGCAAGGCCAAAGGGCATTTGGTCATTCGCGCCAACACCGTGCTGCGCATGGTCATCGACTCGATGCCCGTGCATGGCGACCAGTCCACGCTCAAGGCCTTCTTGGCCATCTGCGCCGACCGCACGCTGCGCCTTTCGACGATCTGGTACGACGTGCTGTGGGACAAGCGCCGTGATTCGAAGAAAAACCTTATCGCTGCCGCGCAGAGTCTGGAGGAGACAGCATGATCACCACCCATTACACCGTGCTGACCCCGTGCGGCGCCTTTGTCGCGCACTGGGATGAAGACGAAAACGTGCCACCGGTGTTCTCCGGCAACTGGAACGCGCTGGAGTACTTCAAGGCCTACCTGGCTGCGACTCGCCCCAACGGCCCCGATGGCAGCCTGCTGGCGTTTGAGGCACTGGAGCCCAACGAATTGGAGGGCTTTTGCCAGTCCGACGAGTTTGGCATCAGCGTATGGCCGGATGACGCGCCGATGCCTGAGCACGAGGAGGAGCAAGACGGCGCCCAGCTGCTCGATGGCATCGAATACACCGATCCGCTGCAGGTGGAGCTGGTGCAGCTGCTGGGCGAGCTGCCGTCTTGTGAAGGCCCGTCGTGCGGCGCCAAGGCTCAACGCCTGATGGATCTGATACCGCAAGTGATGTTCGACACCGACGAGCAGGAAGACGCCGCTGTGGCGATCGCTGCTGCTGTCCTTGAGGAGCTGGCCGGAGAGGATGACCTGGCGCTCGATGCCATTCCGACCCCAGCCGCCAACCTGGCGCGCGGCCTGGCCTCGCTGCAGAAATCGCTGACCACCAAGGCCACCGTGCATCGCGCCATGTATCGCGAGGGCCTGGGCTGGATCGACTTCGAGTGGGGCGATGAAGGCAAGCCTGCCAACGCCAAAGGCGTGCGCAAAGGCGGCAAGGGCCTTGTCCACGCGATCGAGGCGCGCGGGCGTAAAGACGGCTACACCGCCGCCCAGGTGGACGCAATGCTCAAACGAATGGTGACCGCGATCGCAAACGGCACGCTGCCCAAGCCACCGGTAGAGGTGGGTTCGGTCATGCGATTGGTTATCGCCAAGGATGGGCTGGAGGTGCAGCTGGTGAAGCGCAAAGGCTCGAACGCTTGGGTGCTGACTGTGTTCGACCTGCACGACTAAAAGATGGGAGGGGGTGCGCCGGGAGTCGCTTGTCGATACTCCCGGCCTACGCAAAACGGGCCTACACCTGGCCGTCCCGTTCTGGTTGCCCCTCATTGGCCTGCAGGTGGTCCCCATCATCGCTGGTGGGCCTACGCACGGGACTCTACGAGAGAGGCGGCCCGTGGGTGCAACAGACGGTTCAAATGTATATCAAACAGGAAATTTTGTCGATGACCGCACTATTCGATTCCGTGGCCATGATGCTGCGAATCAAGCTGGCCGCCCAGGTCGATACCGAGGTCGCCCTGCTGGGTGCGGCCAACCCCCTGGAACGGATCAAGATTGCCGCGCGTCTGGCGGATCTGCTGCAGCAGCTGACCGGCGAAGGCCTGCCTGCAGCTGATCCGCTGCAGGTGGAGCTCGATGCAGCCAAGGCCGAGCTGGAGCAGCACAACCGACTGATCAACCTGGGGGCACTCACCCCGGCAGGCATTGCCGCGCTTGATCGCTACTCAGCTGCCAAGACCGCTATCGAGCGCAGGGATCGCGAGGCCGAGCTGGCCAAGGCCCTGGAGCGCGATATTGGTAGTGCGGTGAACAAGCCCCGCATCATTTCAGCCGCCGACGCGCTGACCCCTGCCGGCGCCATCAAGGCCGATGCGAAAAACAGCAAAGCAGATAGTGCGATTTGGTACTACCAGGGCGATATCAAGGCGCTGGGATTCACGGCAAGCGTACGCATTGGTGGCCAGCTGTCCGCTGGCGCCGATCGCGCCAAAGCGATACTGGCAGGGCTCAAGGCAGCCAGGGCCCAAGGATTTCGCCTGGTAAGTATGCGCGCCGGATCGCTGGGCACCGTGTGGGTGCTCGAATCGCCCGACGGCAAAGGGTTTATGACCCGTGGCGGCTTCGAGGATGCATCCAATCCAGTGTTCGCCCGCCCACCAATGCCAGAGGACGCCCCAGGCTACGAGAGCATGCTCGCAGGGCAAAAGGCGCTGGCCAAAGCCTTCGTGACCTGGCTTGACACCCTTCCGTATGAGCAGCGCCATAATCAGGGCGTTGTCACTCGCAAGATCAACAGCACTGCGATAGCGGACTGGCTGCGCATCAACACCGACCTGCTGGGCATTTTCATCCAGTACCGGGGTGCCAACGGCGCCATGCGCACCAGGATCCAGGGCAAAGACTTCGACGCGATGGTGGCGCTGGCTCGCGACCTGGCGACCATGCCCGAAATCGTTCCCCAGCAGCCACCGGCGCCGGCCGCCAATTACCCGCTCTACCCAAGCACGCCGCTGTTCCACGGCACCGCCCTGCCCTTCACCAGCTACACCGACGGCACGCGCAAGGGCAGCGGCTACGACCACCAAGGCAAGGGTTTCTATCTCACCAGCGACAAGCGCGGCTATGCGCACTTTTTCGCCCTGCAGGCTGCCGACAAGATCCTCAACGGCCCAAATGAGCCCGAAGGCGAGGAGGCGCGGATTCTGGAGAGTGGCGGCGTCATTCTGGACGTGTCGCTGGCCAGCGATGCCCGGATCATTGACCTGACACGCCCCCAGGCGAGCCCCGAGCTGCTGGCCATGGTGAAAAACATCACTGAGGGTGCAGCCCTGCGCGAGCGTGTGCTGGCCGAAGGTTTCGACGGCGTGGCGTTCATCGAGCCCAACGCGCCCGAAGGTTTCCAGGTGGAGGGCAGCGCCGTAACGGTGGTGGTCTACAACACGGACAAGGCCAGCATTGCCGGCTTCGAGGAGGCCGCCAACGTGCAGCCCCTCGCCCTGGGTGAAACGGCGGTACCAGAACCCGAACCTGCACTGGCAATCATCGAGCACACCACCGGCAAGGGCAAAGTGCTGCGCGGCATCGTGCGCACGGATCTGACCTACGCCGAGGCGAAGGCGATCGACGAGTACACATTCAAGAAGGACGGCGGGTGGTTCATCCGGGAAAAGCACCTGCAGGGCTTTGCCGGCAGTACCGACACCAAGGTCAAGAATCCGGCCGCACGCCCTGACCCCGAAGACCCCGAGGCCGAAATGCGCCGCCTGGAAGCAGCGGCCCAGGCCCAGGCCGATCGCCTGGCCAACGAGCAGCTGCGCCAGCAGGAGAAGATCACCAAGCAGGTCGCCAAGTTGCGCGAGGTGGCTGCCAGCACTCTGGAGCGTGCCGAGGCCGAGGTGGGCCGCGATCGGCTGGCCAACACTGCCAGGCGCGCCCGTATGGCCGCCAGTGGCATTCAGGCGGCCGAGGCCACCCGAGCCATTGCCTTGACCATGAACAACCTGGCAGATGCCATTGAGCGCGGCCAGGCGCAGCACCTGTCGGGCATTACCAGTCGGGCGGACGTTGAGACGTTGGTGCAGCGACTCGTGGGCGCGCGTAGTGAGTACGAAAAGGCCAACAACATCAGCTACTCGGAAAGAGAGCGGCGCAAGCATGACCCGATCACCGCTGACGAGGCGCGCTATGCCACGTTCCCCGATCCCAAGTGGGACACTGCCGGGGCAAATCGTGCCCGCGTGCTGGAGCTGATCAAGGGCAAGAAAGGCGCCCCGGCGCTGGCCCAGCGGATCCGTTACGCCCCGTACATGAAAGCCGAAGATGTGCAGGAGCTGCGCGCCATGATTGGCCAAAAGGAGGCTGATTCGCAGCTGGGATGGTGGAACATCGAGCAGCTGGCCAGGGCCGCCCGCCTGCGTCGTGCCGGCATCACAAACACCCTGGAGCTGCGCGACGCGCTGGCCGAGTTCGTGGAGTTCAAGCAAGGCGCACGACCCGAGGATCCGATCGCGAAGGCTGAGCGCGCAATCATTGGGCAAAAGGTCGGCATCGACTTTTTCCCAACGCCCAGCGGCGAGGCCACCACCATGGCGCGCCTGGCGCAGATCAAGCCTGGCGATGACGTGCTCGAACCCTCGGCCGGCAATGGCAATCTGGCCGACGCAGCCAAGGCCGCCGGCGCGAATGTGGACGTGATCGAAATCAGCCCCCAGCTGCAGGATATTTTGACCGCCAAGGGGTACACAGTCGTCGCCCATGACTTCGAGACGTTCACCCCGACCAAGCAGTACGACGCCATCGTGATGAATCCACCGTTCTCCAATCGCCGAGATGCGGCCCACATCATGCGTGCTTTCACCATGCTCAAGCCTGGCGGCCGGCTGGCGGCGATCGCCGGCGAAGGCGTGTTTATCGGCTCGGACAAAACGGCCGTGGCGTTCCGCGAATGGCTGCAGGCCAACGGCGCCGAGGTCGAGGGCCTGGCCGCCAAGACCTTCATGGACACCAAACTGCTCGCCACTACGGGAGCCAATGCGCGCCGGATTGTCCTCACGCGCTGAGTTCGGAAAGTGCGAGAAAAAGGCCCGTTCCAGGGCCTTTAACTTATTCATAGCCCCGCCCTTGGGGTGCCTCTCACATTCAATCCGAGACGGGATGCTATGACCACTCGCGCCAACTATGCAGAACTCAAGCAGGCGAAAACCGAACGCGTTTTCGACGGCCTTTACGAAGAATCCAAAGGTGCCACGGCGCTTGGCACTGTGCTCGACAGCGCAGGCAAAGTGAGCGACGGCTTTTCTCACAGCTTCCTGCAGAACAACACCGGCGCACTGCCGGAATGCCTGCAGAAGATCCTGGACCAAACCAACGGCGAACACGGCGCCTTGATCGTGGACAGCGTGCTGCAAGGCATGAAGCTGCACGAGAAAGCGCACGGCTACCTGCCGACCGCTGACGTGATCGAGTCCGCCCTGGACTCGGTGATGATTTCGCTGGCTCCTCTCAAGGATCTGAAAATCGACGGCGTGGGCAGCACCGCTCACCACGACGCGCGGTCGGCCATGCCTGAAAAGATCCAGATCGGCCTGCTGAGCAGCATTGCCGAGGCCTTCCCGGCGGCCACCTACCTGCCCACCGGCATCGGCTCCAACCAGGCCATCCTGGGTATCGTGAACCACCAGGCAGGCTCCGAAGTCGGCGGCTACAAGATCGGCCAACTGCTGGACGGCATCAACACCGGTGACACTTACCTGTCGTCCGAGCGCCGTGTTGCACTGACCTTCAACGCCGATCGCACCACCGGTACCGGCGCCCTGTCGCTGACCGCTGGCGGCGCAGCCAACATCAAGCTGCTGCGCGGCCGCACCCAGGTGTTCGTCAACGGCTTCCATGTGGCCGAAGAAAACCCGAACACCAATGCTGCTGTGGTGCAGAGCCCTATCAGCGGTACTGCGATCCTGAAAGGTACCCAGTACGGCATCAGTGGCTCGGTCAACTTGATGACTGGTGCCGTTACTCTGGGCTTCGCTCCGGCGTTGCCAGAAGGCACCACCGTTGTGGCCGAGGGCTACCTGGACTACGAACTGCAGCCTGAAATGGCGCCAGTGATCGAGACCCAGGTGCAGACCTTCAACCACTACGCTGTTGCGTGGCGTGGCCTGCTGTCGCAAACCATCGACTCGAAAACCCAGTACCAGAACGAGTTGGGCATCGACCTGCAGAGCGAATCGCTGCTGTGTGCTCGCAACCAGGTCACCGTCGAGCGTCACCGTTCGATCCTGCGCAAAGCGCTGGCCCTGGGTCAGCAGAACCGCCAGGTGTTCGACTTCGATTACACCACTCAGATGGCGCAGAAGACTCGCGCTCAAATCTGGCAGGACTTCCCGTCGGTACTGGGTATCTGCGACCAGGTGATGGCTGAAACCACGATGGACCGTGGCATCACCCACCTGTACATCGGCAAGCGCATCAAAGCGCAGTGGGAATCGCTGCCGCGTGACCTGTTCGAGCCGTCGGGTCTGGTGGCGGTACCAGGTATCTACCGCGTGGGCCGCCTGTTCGGTCGCTTCGAGGTCTACTACTGCCCATGGGAATTGGTGGAAACCGCCAACTCCTCGCAGATCCTGGGCCTGGGCCGTTCGACCACTCCGGCGCGTAACACCTTCGTCATGGGCGACGCGGTACCGGTCACCATCCTGCCGACTGCGTTCGGCACCAACATGAAGTACGGGCAGGCGATCTACACCCGCAACTTCACCGATGTGAACAAGCACCAGCCAAGCGCAAGCGGCGTGTGCCTGATCGACGTCATCAACCTGCATTCCTCGTAAGGAGCTGCCCATGGCGACCACGCCTACGGCCAAAGCAAGCACGCGCAAGCCTGCTGCTGCCAAGGCCAAGCCGGTCGCCACTGCCACTCAAGACAAGGCCGCCGATTCGGCGGCTTTGTTGCTTGTGGGCGGTGGTGAATCGAACACCCCAAACCAAAACGCTGACTCTGGTGCAGCCTCTCAAGGCCCCGGCGGCCTGCCAGGCGCGTCTGACAATGCCGATGCGTCCGACAGCGCTTCTACAGCCCCTGCAGGCGATGGCACCGGCGATGCTTCGGCAGCGCCCCCTGCAACCCCTCCTGCATCGACAGAGAGCGACACCCCGGCAGATGAAGCGCCAGCGGATGAAACACCAGCAGAGCCTGCGCCAGGGCCCGAGAGCGGCGCCGACGAGGCCGTAACGAGCCCAGGTGAGGCCGAGGTGCAGATTCCTGCGCCGGTGCTGCTCATGCGCCGCGTATCCAACTCGCTGCACGAGCCTATCCACATTCCAGGCACCAGCGTGACCGTGGAGGCCCTGCAGACGATCGAGGTCCAGTTTCGCGACGAGCGACACCGCGCCGCTGTTCATAGCTCGCTGGAGCAGCTGAGCGTGTTGCGTGGCTGGACTACCACGTACGGCGTGCATTGGGAGGTCGAGGATCATGGCGAGTAAAAAAGCTGTGGCACCGGCTACCGGCCCCGACGTGAGCAAGGGTGAGCTGGGCAAAGGCCTGGACGCGGCCGCGATCACGACCCAGCTGCTGAGCCAGTCACCCGTATTCCCCGTGACCATTCAGGTGACCAACGCCCTGCCGCGCACTCTGGTCATCGCCCAGGCCGTGCCAGCGCTCGTGATCGACTCGGAAATGAGCGTCGAGCACACCTGTCACAGCCACGGCCAGCTGTACGACGTGGTTTTCGGAATAGTCGCCACGGCCGACGTTCTGGACCAAGAGAAAATCGGCACCGTCACCGTCGTTACGCCGGTCGTTCAAGGAGCGTCATAATGTCTTCCATTCCTTTTTCTCGCGACAAGATCGTTTACCGGTCGGGCGTCCAGCTGCTAGCGCTGCAGGACAATACCGGCGGTGGCGTGATTCAGAACACCGACCAGATCGTGGCGACCCTCGGCCGCTTCGAGCGTGGCCCGATCGACCGCGCTTTTCTGGTCGATGCCAGCACTCGCCAGCGCATGCTCGGCCAGGCCAGTTCCACCTTGGCCAGCGCCCTGAATGAGGCGCACATTCAGCTGTATGAGAGCCTTGATGCTGGCACCTATCAAATGGTCGTCTCGCGTCTTGCTCCTGCGGCTGCGAAAAACAACCTGATGGTGGCCACCCTCGGGGCTGACAAGAAAGGCGCCTGGGCCGTGGCGGAAACCGCACCGGGCAATTTCCTGGTGAGCGTCAAGCACCTGGAATGCTTCAACGATGGCGTGAAAATCGGCATCTACGCGCCGGAAAGTCGCACCGACCAGGGCGTGCTGCAGCCTTCCACCGAGGTGGTCATTCGCTTGCTCGATGCGAAGACGGGCGAACCTTTGTTCGACGACTTCCAGGGCTCGCTGCTGGCCAGCGCCAAGAATCAATCGGGCATGAGCTCATTCCTGCCGGCAGTCGTTTCCGGGCTGACCGAAATGGTCGAGGTGGCCGTGGGCAACGGCCAATCGGTACCCACCGATGCCGACTTCTACGGCTACGATAACAACGGCAATGAGAAGTGGGTTTTTGCCACCCTGAACTATTTCAGCGAAGGCGGCACTGCCTACGCCTCGACCGACTACGACGCGGCAATCACTCGCCTGTTCGACACCGATATCGGCTGGGGCTACTTGCACGGTGGCGGTACGCAAAACGTCTCGCTCCTGTCCAAGCTGTCGGCCTTCGCGACCAAGACCAACAAGCCATTCCCGTTCGACGTTCCGGGCAACCTGTCGGCCGACGCTGCGATCGCTTTCGTGCAGAACCTGGGCATCGACAGCCACTATCCGGTCGCTTTCTGGTGTCCTGTTCTGGCTGATGATCCGCTCAACGGCGGCAAGGCCTACATCGGTGCATCGGGCGTGCATTTGGGCATGCGCTGTGCGCGTAACGCGGTCACCGACGCCAACGGCGTAGCACCCAAGCATCGGCCAGTAGCCGGCGCAGCGTTTCCGATCACCAACCGCACCGGCGCCCGCCAGATGCGCAAGCTCGATGATCCGACCCTGGACAAACTCGCCAAGGCCAAGATCAACCCTGTGTGCTTCGAGACCTACTCCTCGGGCAGCAAACTGGTGTTCCGCGACAGCCTGACCTGCGCCAAGACCAACGGCGACAAGTCGCTGTCCTCGGTTGCAGAAATGTCGGCATCTGTGGATGACGCGGTGACTGCATTCGAGAAGGAAGTGCTGCAGGGCCCGATGGACGAGGCCATCAGCAAGAGCAAAAACTTCATCGAAAACGCCTTCGAAGCCCTGCAGATCGCCGGGTGGTTCGTTCCATCCGATGACCTCAAAGGCTCGGCCTACAAGGCGACTATCTCGGCGAACCCCCAGGCGCCCAAGCAAAAGATGGATACGCGCTACTCGATCGCCTACCAGGGCGTTGCGCGCGTTATCACCGTCGGCCAGACCCTTTCCAAGTAAGGAGTAGATCCATGTCCACTTTTCTTCGCAGTGTCCTGATGGCAGCCCGCATGGGCTCGCCGGTCGCGGCCGCCAGCGCCAAAGCTGCGGCGGCCCAGGCTGCGCTCGACTCGGCCAACCAGAACGCCGAGCAGAACCCTAACGATGACGCGGCGCGCCTGCTTGCCGAACAGGCAAAGCTCGACGCTGCCAATGCCGATCAGCAGGCCCAAGAGGCCGCGCAGGTTGCTGCCGCTGTCGAACAGGCCAAGCTCGATGCGGCGGCGCAGGCGAACATGCGCCTGGATTCGAGCGAGCCTTTTGCTGATCAGTGGATCGCTGCGCACTCCCAGGAGCTCGCTGCGTCTGCTGTGCTGCAGTGGGCTGAGACCGATGACCTGGGTGAAGGCGAAGGCTACGCCGATCGCCTGTTGTCGCTGCTGGTGGGCGCGGTCGATGAAGATATCGACGGCGAACTCAGCGACATGGAGCAGGACGACCTGCTGGAGCTGGCCGACTCTGCTGCTGAATACCTGTCGAGCCTGGGCGTATCCGACGACGACCTCGATGCTCTGCTCAACGAGTGGGACAACGACGCCGGCGAGCGCGTGCAGGAGCTGGTGGCTTCCAAGCTGGGCAACGATGCCGACGCTTCCGACTTCGTATTCGGCGACGGCAGCGACGAGGCCGCGCTCGATGCGGTGTACAAGCGCACTGTCGCGGTACGCAAGGGCAAGAAGGTGCGCATCAACAAGCGCGTCTCCGGCACTGTGCGCTTGAGCTCGGCGCAGAAAATCGCGGTGGCCAAAATGCGCCGCAAG
Organism: Pseudomonas sp. PS01301; assembly: GCF_029960215.1. Classification (NCBI taxonomy): domain Bacteria; kingdom Pseudomonadati; phylum Pseudomonadota; class Gammaproteobacteria; order Pseudomonadales; family Pseudomonadaceae; genus Pseudomonas; species Pseudomonas sp. PS01301. Next base: position 92,506 of record NZ_JASCPM010000014.1, read on the forward strand.
AGTAATACCGGTATCGCCAAGCTGCGCCGTGCCAAATCGATGCGCGTACGCGCCAAGATGGGTATCTAAGCCATGGCGAGCGTGTTCGACCAGGCCACCGAAATCGCCCGCAAGGCGGCTGCCGGCACGGTCCAGGGCGCGCGCTCGCTGGCGCGCGAGCTCACTGGCGAGGTGACCGGTACCGCAAGCGACTTGCTCGCTCGCGGCAATGGCGCAGCGCTCACGGTCGAAGGCATTGTGTCCGACCCGATCGGGGCGGTGGGTAGCGTGGCGGGCAGTGTTGCGGGCGCGGCAAAGCAAGCCGCTGCGTTCGTGACCGGCACCACGGTGGGCACTCTGGTAAGCGGTGTCGGCTCCGAGATTATCGGCGCCGCCAGCAGCCAGGGCGGCCTGCTCGGCACCGTGGCAGGCATTGTCGGGGGCGTGGGCGCCAATCAGGCGGCCGACGTCACCTGGGGCAAGCTCAACCCCAAATTGATCGCCAATTTCTTCGCCTGCAACTCAGCCGGCAGCCTCAACGCCGGTGAGGGATTCGTGAATGCGCCGATCACCGACGCCAACATTGAATTCGTCATGAACTGGCAGTCGCCGTTTGAAAGCGTGGGTCCTGAAAGCAAGGCGCCGGCGCTGATGGCCATGCTGCAGACGGGCCAATTCGCCACCGTTATCAACGCGCTGCAGACCGTGCTGCCTGATGCTCTGGCGGGCGCAAACGGCTTGCTCAATGACACGGCGAACAAGGCGCGGGACGTGGCGTCGGCGATCGAGGGGCGTACCGGTATTACCAAGCTCAACAGCCGCCAAGTGTTCTCCGGGATGCCGCCGATCAAGATCAATTTGACGCTGCACCTTCGTGCGCTCAAGGACCCGGAAAGGGAGATTTATCAGTACTACCAGCGCTTGTTACGCTGGTCCCTGCCGCAAATATTGGCGGCCGACGGTGCATTGTCGAACATCATCCAGCAAGGCGGTGCCGTGGGCTCAACAGCTGCCAATAGCGGTGTTGCGCAGGCGGCCAGGTCCTCGGGTGACGCGACGATCAAGGCGCTTTTTCCTTCGATAGCCCCCCTTATGGTCGGCATGACTTATGGCGGCCAGGTGTTCAAGCCAATGGTGCTCGAATCCATCAGCAATCCGCTCGATGGCCCTCGGTACCGAGACGGAAAGTATGTGTATCTGCCGGTGCAGGTCACCCTTTCTTCACTGACAGCGCTCGATCGCAGCGACGTCGCCAAGATGTTTCTAAATTTTTAAGGGGTACACCATGTCCGTTAGCAGCCCGGAATATCTCAAGGAGCTGTTCGACCAGCAGATGGCACTGGGCGATAAGTCCATTTCTTCCGACTTCACTGTCGTCCTGGACGGCTTTGAAAACCTCATGATCCTGTTCAAGCAGTTTCCGACACCGGTGCTGAGCTCGCAGGGTGAGATTGAGGTGCCAGGTCCAATGGGCACCAAGGTCTGGCAGATGCAGCAGGTCTCAACTGCATTGCAAGGTCCGGTGGCCATGTTTGAGACCAAGCGTCAGGACTTCCGCAAGATGCAGCGCCGGCTGATTAGCCAGGGCGGTGTCATCGCCAGCGGCCGCGTCTACGAAGGCACCCCACAAAACAACACCGGCAGCTACCGCATCAAGAATATCGGTTTCGTGTGGGACACCCTGGATCGCGACGTTGAAAACCGCACCCAGGTAGTGACACCGACCGGTACCGTCTTCTACCACTACCACGATGAAGACTAATGCGGTGCTCTGACCTGCTGGCGGCGTTCCTTGCCGAGCGCCCGCTGGGCAACATCCTCACGGATGAACAGATCGAGCGGCACCTCAAAAACGCCATTCGGTTCTACTGCGGCTGGGCCACCCTGGTAAACGCCCCGAGCGCTTTCCAGGTGGCGCAGGCCGAGGCGCGCATTGCCGGTGCTGACCTGTTGTTCCCTGAGCCTGGCCAGGCTGTGCATTCGCCCGTGGATGCCAGCAACCGGGTCGCTGGCGAGCAGGACTTTGACCTGAGCCCCAGCGAATACGCCCTGATCTGGCCCCTGTTCCGGCTGTATGTGGAGCGCGAGGATGCGATCGGCCTGGAATCGTCCAGGAGCCTGGGCATCGAGCAATACGGGCGCAGCACCGCCGAGGTCGAGGCGGCGATTGCGGCCTATGAGGAAATGCTGCCCAAGCGTGCCTTCATGTATGAGGTCATCACCATATGAGCGTGTTCGAAAAGGCCGCCAATCAGGTAGCGCAAAACTACCTCTCCAAGCTGGGCCAGGTATCCCCCCTGGTCAAGTTTGGTACCGACCTGCTCAGCAGCAAGCTCACCAGTCGGGTCAAGGCTGGCAAGCATGTGCTCACCGGCGGCCTTTCGCTGAGCAACTACCGCAAGACGCTCGACGAGTTCGCCAGAATCGACCTGACGCGCAAAAATCTGTTCATGTTCAACGCGGTGAACGTCACCAGCGGCACCGCACCGGACCTGAATATGTTTGTCATCGACTACAACGTTTCGCCCTTCACAGCGCGAGGCGAGCAGGTGACGATCGGCGCCGGCTCGTTCGACAACGTGAGCGGAGTGGAGGCAGTGCGCTTGTCTGTCACCACCTACGACGACCTGGGCGGCTCGATTAAAACGTGGTTCAAGAACCTCAAGCGCATCATGGCGCCAGGTGATGGGACCGTGGGCCTTCCCTTGGACTACCTGGTGCGCATCACGCTCACCAGCGCCTTTGCCAACAGCAAGGCCGAAGGGTCGGACGGTGCCTACATCGACACCTGGATTATGCGGCCCGAGGCGATCGAGCACGAGGGTAGCCGGCGCGAGGATGGCATGCAGGAGCTGCGCCTGTCGTTTGTGCAGTGGGACACCTTTAGCAGTTTGGTCTGATATCTTTTATGGGGCCTTTCGCCCCATAAATGCAACTGCATTACCATCCCTTCGATATTGAAAGTATATCATTTTGGGAAAGTACGCCCCGAGCGTACTGCCCTAGGCCCATAGCATTTGCAGGTCATCAGTCACCTTGCGACTTGCAGCCCATGTCCCTATTTAGTGTTCCCCTCGGCGACGTCGAGGCATGCATCAGCCCCCGCCGTACTGCACCCGTGGTTCCACTCGACGACGATGGCAAGCGATTCGCTTTGTTCATGGTTTACGGCGAAGGCTTGTATCGCAACTGTGTGACCATCGGCACCGCCTGGATGAAAGGGCGCGGCACTGAGGCCGACGAGCGCTACGCGGCCGTGTGCATGGCTGGCCAGTGCAATGACACCAAGACACTGCTCGACGCCCTGGATGGGTCTCCCCTGAGCCGGCATACGCCCATCTTCGTCAACAAGCGCGGTCGCGGGGCCATCTTGTACCAAGGGCTACGCAAACGTGGCTGGTGCCGTGTGTACTGTGTGAGCGACGCGGTGGAGTGTCTGGAGCAGGGAAATAGCCGGCGGTGCTCCAACTTGCGTGCGCAGTGCCACGCGGATATGCGTAACGCCATCATCGAGGGGCGGGTCAGTTTCAGCGGCCAGCTGGCCGAACTGCTGCCAGTGCAGGGTGTTCGCGCCCGCTACACCTTCGACGAGCGCGGGCGTTACGTCTCCCCTGAGCGCTCGCGTCTGGCTCGACTGGTGGGCACTGGTGACACCACCGCCTGGGACACGGCCGCAATGGCCTTCCTTGATAGCGCCTATGACTTGTCCTATCCAACTGGAAACGCCGCATGAATTTCACCCCCTACCGCACGCCGCGCCTGGAGGTGCAGCTGCGTGAGCTGAGCCTGGGCCAGTCCATTGCCATCTGTGGGCGCTCTTCAGCGCGTCACGAGGCCAATACCACTTACGCCCTGCAGTGCATCGTCCAGCCGGCCGAGCGCTACATTGAGGGCCGCGTGGAGGATCCGCGCCTGTGGACCGTTGAGGAGCGCGGCGCTGTGCTCGCGCATTACCTGGCGCACACCATCGGCCCGACATTCAGCATTGGCGATACGGGCACTTTCCCCGATTACCTGTATGCCGGCCAGACCACGGCCGAGGAGATTTACATAGGCCCAGTGGGCGACGATGAATGGTACCTGTCGCCGCTGCTGGGCTATCAGGCCGAGGCCATCGAACGGATTATTATTGGCCAGCGGGTGGAACTACCAGACGGCAGCGGCAAGCTGGTGGGTCGAGTCGGCTGGATTATCGGCGCTATGGCTTGCCAGCTGCGTCGCGGCCAAGAGGAGCCCCTGGAGGATATCGGCGCGGACGAGTTCGACGAATGGCTTGAGGAGCGCATGGCGTTCCTGCTGGTCTACGGCGACAACGACTCGGCGGATCTGCGCGAGGCATTCATGGCCGCCAGATTCACCCAGCGCCACCTGCTCAATGCCCACTTCAACGATGAAGGCGTCGTGTTTGTGTCGGAGGTGCCGGGGCGTCCCTCGGCCCGATTTCCGGTATCCGATCTGCTCAGCGAGCGAACAGCGCGCTTTCTCGGAGTCGCTGCGTGAGGTGCGCGCCGAGCTGGTGATGTATGCCGGCCAGCCCTTTGACGTGGCCAGCGCCATGAGCATGGGTGACGCCCGATCGTTGCTTGATAGCAAGACGATGGACGGCTGGAAGAAAGCCCGCGACAACCAGACCGCGATATTGATTGGCATCAACAACCGGCTCGACAGCCTGATCCGCGCGCGCTGATCGGTGAGCGGGAAAGCGCCGCCCTGCCACCTGGTGGGGCGCCGGCACACTGAACCTGTCTTTCCTAGAGGTTCATCCCATGACGACCGTTCGACGCATCAAATCACTGGGCGATAAAAGCGCATGGCTGCTGATACTGCCCGCTTCCCTCCTCCTGTTTGCCCTGGATCCGTCCATGATCAAGACGGTTGCCGTCTGGATCCTGGTATCCCTGGTGCTGGCGGGGGCGGCAATCGTGGTATCGCGCATCACCTTCCCTCAAATCGTGTTCGGCGACCTGCTCATTCGTGCAGTAGCAGGCAATCGCGCCTGCGCCATCGTGCTCGCCGCCCTGATCTGCACCTGGGGTCTGATCTTCCTGAGTCTGGTGCTGTGGGCGCGCGGCTAAGGCGTGTGCGGGGCCTGCTGGTAGGCCTGGCCCTGGCCGCCTTCACCGCCTGCAATGGGGGTGCCCCTGCCTACGCTACCCAGTACGTGCCGCCGGCAGCGCTGGAGCTGCTGCCAGTGCTGGTCGAGCAGCAGCGCGCCATCTGGCCCGACGCTCCCCTGCCCTCGTTCCTGGCCGGCCAGATCGAGCAGGAGTCTTGCATTTCGCTCAAGCACAGCAAGTGCTGGAATCCTCGCGCCGAGCTCAAGACCGCACGAGAAAACGGCATAGGCCTGGGGCAGTTCACGCGCGCCTACCGTGCCGATGGCTCGATCCGTTTCGACACCATCAAGAACCTGGCCAACACCTACGACAGCCTGCGCGATTGGAGCTGGGAAACGCGCTATGACCCGCGCTACCAGATCACAGCCTTGGTGGAAATGGACAAGGGCATCTACGAGCGCCAGCGCAACACTGCCAATGACCTGGAGCGATTGAAATTCACCCTGTCCGCCTACAACGGCGGCGAGGCGGGCCTGCTGCAGGATCGTTTGCTGTGCCGCAATACCACTGGGTGCGACCCCGCACGCTGGACCGGAAACGTGGCGTTGTACAGCCTCAAGTCCAAGCGCCCCCAGGCGGGATATGGACAGTCTTTTTTCAGCATCAACCGCGAATACGTGGCGAATGTCCTGGAACTGAGACGCTACAAATACGTTTCCTACTTCGAGGATTCGCCATGAGCGAAGAGAAAATTCACGCGCTGGACGTTGCTCGTGTCGAGCACGACTATCGCCTCAAACGGGTCGAGGAGCTGATCACCAAAACGATCACCGTCGAACAATTCTCCATCGTCAAGCTGCTGGTTTACGGGCTGGCGACAATCATTCTCATGGCCTTTGGCACGGCCCTGGTTAAGGTGGTTATCAAATGAAAAAGGCCATTACCCCCGCCTACGTCTGCCCTGCCCTGCTGCTGGTGATCATCGCCGGCCTGGGCATTGCTCTGCTGGTGGCCAGCTCCGGCACCCAGCCGTTCAAGGTCCGCAATATCGGCATCGAAAACGCCGGCGGCGCTCCACAAATGCAATTCTCGGCCGGCGAGCTGGTAGGCATTCGCCGGGAGGTCTGCACGCAAAGCGATACGGCGATCGAGTTTTTTCCTTCGCTACGTCGCACCGCCGGCGGCCTGGTCGCCCTACCTCAAGGCGCAGTGTTCATGAATCAGGGCTGCCGGGAGACGGTGTACCTGTTCTCCCTGCCGAGCAACCTGCCACCGGGCAAATACGAGTACGACAACCTGGTGAAGTATCAAAGCAACCTGATCGGACGGGACGAGCAGACCGTTTACCCGCCCCTGGAGCTGGAGGTGGTCGCCCATGCTGAATAATACCGTTCGCCTCATTATCGGTTTCGCCCTGGTCTCGGCGCTGTCCTATGCAGCGCTCACATTGAGCTCGTGGTACGACGCCTATTCGGCGCTGGGTAGCGCGCAGGCCGAGGCCAAGGCCCTGCGCGACAAGTACGACGAGCGAACGCAGCAGACCATCGAGACCCTGCGTGACAATCAGGAGCTCAAGGGTACGGTCGGCGACCTCAAGCTGCAGATCCAGGCGCAGAACCATGCCGTGGAGCTGGCCAGCCAGCAATCGCAAGCAGCCCAGGCGCAACAGGAGCAAGCCCGTACTTACGCTGCACGACTGCAGGATCAGTCCCAGGCCCGCATAAGGCTGCTCGAATCGGACCTGCAGGACGCGACGAAAACAGTCTCCGACATGCTCGATAACAACTGGAAGCAGCAGCCATGATGACCGTGAAACGTTCACCGCCCACAGCGGGTCGGGTCCTGCTTGGGCAGTTCGGGGTCTGTGCATTCGGCCTGGTTGCAACCCTCGCAGTGGCCAGCCTGATCGCTGGTTGCCAGACGGTACAGCCGGCCGAGACACGTCAGACCGTGCCCACCGAAACCGTCCAGGTGCAGGTGCCGATCGCCGTACCCTGCATCAAGGAGAAGCCGGCGCCGGTCGAATATGGCTGGCGCAAAGGGCCGTTGCCAGTAGGCAAGGACGAGGCTGATACGCTCAAAATCAAGGTGGGGATCTTGCTCAAGGATGCCGAGCTGGCCAAGGCCCGCGATCAGGCCTGGGAGGCGGCAACTGTCGGGTGCCTTGTAACGCCTCCTGGACCCTGATGGTTTTCGGAATGCAGCCCCGAGACACGGCGTGGCGCCGATTTACCATGGCGCCATAACCGATAGAAGGCTCTCACCATGAATCGCATCCTTGTTGACCTGCTGCCCGAGCAGATCGAAGGCTTGAACCAGCTCAAGAAGACGAGCAAGCGGACCCGTGCGGCGTTGATCCGCGAAGCCGTCGCCCAGTACCTGGTCGCGAGCTCGAAAACGAGCTCAGTCGTTACGCCGAAATCCGATGCTTTTGCCGCCTGATTACCCAGCCGACGCCGGGGTGGCAGGTTAGGTAAGTCATTGAAACGCAACGGGCTGTAACGGCTTGCATAGCCGTTGCGCGCGGCGCGCCGGGCGGCTGAAACCCGCGCCACTCTTGACCTATAGCGTTACGCTGCGTGAAATCCAGAGCGGCAACAAGGGTATAGGGCTGCAGATTTCGCGTAGGAGCATCAGGTACGGTCTCCCCTGCCATGGTCATAAGCACCGGGCTCATGCGTCAGCAACCACAGTGAAACTCTCACGTCAACCCCGCACTTGACAAATCGCACTTTGTGATATACATTAGATATCACTCCTCACCGAGATACCCGAGGAGTTTTACCAAATGGCATGCCAATAGGCCCGTCACACCTGGAGTACAGCTATGACCCTCACCGCCGAAAACGCCGGCAGTGTTCTTTTGCGATATCGCAAGCAGGACACTCCCACCGGTGTAAGCAGCTCGACTATCGATCTGCTTGCCCAGCAAACCGGCCTGAGCAAAACCGAAGTTATTCACCTCGCACTACGTCAGATGGCCGACCGCTGCCTGCCCAAATACGAGTTGGACGACGGACCATTAACCGACGCTCAACATGCCGCGATCCGTGCCGCCAGCCGTGCAACGAACATCCCGGAGGAGCGCTTTACTAAGAGGCTATTCTGAAACATGACATACCAATTCACCCCACTACCTGAGCCAGGCGATATCGTCTGGTGCTATTTCCCACACCAAGAAGACGCTGGCGCTCCCGGCCCCAAGGAGCGCCCCGCTCTGGTGATCCGTGTGTCCGAAGCTGATCATGCCGTACAGGTGGCATACGGCACCTCGAAGCGGACCCACCAGATCCATAAGGGTGAATTCGTGATGGACCCCGCCGATGGCGGATTTCAAATCAGCGGCCTGAGCGTACGGACCAAGTTCGACCTCAATCGTCGCGAACAGCTGTATTTCGATGCTGAGTACTTCGCCCCTGCCCCAGGCGTACATACTCAATCCCCGCTGCCCAAGATGGGTACAATGCACTCCAGTTACTACGCAGAGCTGCAGAAGGCTGCCAGCCAGATAACCTAGAAAAAGCGTCTGTTAGAACCTGGAGAAAACCGGCTGCGGCCGGTTTTTGTGTGTCTGCGGCCGTGAAATCCGCTAGGGTGTAAACAGATATCAATCACTCAGCACATTCAGCATGGCCACTAAACGCATACGCGGTGATCGGTGGGAATTCACCATCAAGCGCAAGAAGATCCTGGACCGCCCTTTCTCCATATCATTCGACACCGAGGCCGAAGGCATAGCAGTCTGCGCACGCATCGAGCAGCAGCTGGACGCGGGCATTATCCCGCCTGAAATCCGCGACCGCGCGACGGCGAACAAGGACAAAGTAGAAACCATCCTGCAGGCAGTGCGCCGCTATGAGCTGGCGATGGCGGTACCGGACTCAGATCGCCTTTTGCTCGACACCCTGGTGGGTCAAATAGGGCACATCCGCCTGGAACGCATCACCTATCCTTGGGTAGAGGCCTGGATCACTGACCTCAAGCGCGAGCAGGTGTTGGCTCCTACGACCATACGCCACTATGCCGGCGCCTTGTGCCGCTGCCTGGACTACCATGTCCGCCGTGAGACCATCGAGCGCAACCCTATCCGGCTCCTGCCCAAGAAATTCGCCAGCTACAACGATGCCGATCGCCAGGCCGTCCAGGCCAAGGGCGAATCAGCACGCTATGACGTCACCCGCGATCGCCGCCTGGACGAGCTGGAGGAGCCGCGCATACGCGCCGTGCTATCGGGCAGTCCGATGCCTGGTATTTCCGTACGGCCGGTCCTGGTTGATAACCGGGCAGCTCTCACCCTGGTGTTCGAGCTGGCCCTTGAAACCAGCATGCGGATGCGTGAAATCTACACACTGACCCGCGCACAGGTGAATCTGGCCAAGCGCACGGTCTACCTGGAGCGGACCAAAAACGGCAGCTCGCGGCAGGTGCCGCTATCGACGGTTGCCCTGGCCAAGTTCAAGAGCTACTTCGCCTCGTTCGAGCGGCCACTTTCGCCAAGTGAATTGCTATTTCCCTGGTGGAGCGGCAACCAAGAAAACAAGGAGCTGCGCAGCGTCTCCTCGGACCTGTCAAAGCAATTCGCGAAGGTGTTCGAAGCGGCCGGCTGTCCGGATCTGCATTTTCATGACCTGCGCCACGAGGCCATTTGCCGGCTGTTCGAGCGCACGACCCTGCAGCCGATGATGATCGCCAGGATCAGCGGGCACAGTTCGCCCAAACTCTTGCAGCGCTATCTGAGCTTGCGAGGTAGCGACCTGGCAGAACACTTGTGGTAGTGGAGCAATCCCCAATAGGTATGCTTTCAATATTGCTTCACACCGCTTTCAGTTTATGACCTGTATTACAACGATCGATATTGTTATGGGCGGGTTGAGCGGTGGCGCCTGTACAAGGGGTGCAATAACGCTGCCGATAACGGTGCCGATGGCGCTGGTTAAGACGCCGATGAAAATCTGTTGAAGGTAGTGCATGGTCGGGTATCCCGATTTCACTTTGGGATACCAATTAGATGATCACGACTGTGCGCCATCCACTTGTGGGAAATTCAGCAGAAGCCTGCAAAGCTATCACGACAGTTTCCAAGTAAAGGGCTGCAGCTCGCCGGCAGTATTTATGTGCCACAATACTGGCAATGCATACAGTATTCGAGATACCGCCATGCCTCCAAACCTTCCCCCATTCAAGGCGGGGGAACCGCAGAATTCGGAAAAAATCGTACGCTAAGCTAACGGTGTTCTCGTGACAGCTCTTTGACTAGGCTTTCTAAGGGGTCGTCTCAGAAAACGGAAAATAAAGCACGCTAAGGCATAGCCGAACCTGCCAAGCTTGCTCCACCCTGTAGTGACGCGATCAGCGGGCAGGAAACGTTCCCCCTTCGCGCATGGCAGGCGCACACCAACTCAGACAGCACGGCCTCCATGCGCGCCAGGTCAGCCATTTTCTCGCGCACGTCCTTGAGCTTGTGCTCGGCCAGACTGCTGGCTTCCTCGCAATGGGTGCCATCCTCCAGCCGCAGCAGCTCGGCGATCTCATCCAGGCTGAAGCCCAGCCGCTGGGCTGATTTCACGAAGCGCACCCGCGTTACATCCGCCTCGCCATAGCGGCGGATGCTGCCATAGGGCTTGTCAGGCTCCAGCAACAAGCCCTTGCGCTGATAGAAACGGATGGTCTCCACATTGACCCCGGCCGCCTTGGCGAAAACGCCAATGGTCAGGTTCTCCAAATTGTTTTCCATATCGCTTGACTCCGTACATGAGTACGGAAGTAAGGTTACGCTATCCAATTTCAATTCGAAAGGACAAGCGCATGTCTGAACCAAAAACCGGGCGCGGCGCGCTCTTCACTGGAGGGCTTGCCGCCATCCTCGCCTCGGCTTGCTGCCTCGGGCCGTTGGTTCTGATCGCCTTGGGGTTCAGCGGCGCTTGGATCGGCAACTTGGCGGTGTTGGAACCCTATCGCCCCATCTTTATCGGCGTGGCGCTGGTGGCGTTGTTCTTCGCCTGGCGGCGCATCTACCGGCAGGCAGCGGCCTGCAAACCGGGTGAGGTCTGCGCGATTCCCCAAGTGCGAGCTACTTACAAGCTCATTTTCTGGATCGTGGCCGCGCTGGTTCTGGTCGCGCTCGGATTTCCCTACGTCATGCCATTTTTCTACTGATCGGAGTTCACCATGAAGAAACTGTTTGCCTCCCTCGCCCTCGCCGCCGTTGTTGCCCCCGTCTGGGCCGCCACCCAGACCGTCACGCTGTCCGTACCGGGCATGACCTGCTCCGCCTGCCCGATCACTGTCAAGAAGGCGATTTCCAAGGTCGAAGGCGTCAGCAAAGTTGACGTGACTTTCGAGACACGCCAAGCGGTCGTCACCTTCGACGATGCCAAGACCAGCGTGCAGAAGCTGACCAAGGCAACCGCAGACGCGGGCTATCCGTCCAGCGTCAAGCAGTGAGTCACTGAAAACGGCACCGCAGCACAACGGACGTCATTGTCTGGCGCCACAAACGATAAAGGATCTGTTGCATGACCCATCTAAAAATCACCGGCATGACTTGCGACTCGTGCGCGGCGCACGTCAAGGAAGCGCTGGAAAAAGTGCCAGGCGTGCAGTCGGCGCTGGTGTCCTATCCGAAGGGCACAGCGCAACTCGCCATCGTGCCGGGCACATCGCCGGACGCGCTGACTGCCGCCGTGGCCGGACTGGGCTACAAGGCAACGCTAGCCGATGCGCCACTGGCGGACAACCGCGTCGGACTGCTCGACAAGGTGCGGGGATGGATGGCCGCCGCCGAAAAGCACAGTGGCAACGAGCCCCCGGTGCAGGTAGCGGTCATTGGCAGCGGTGGAGCCGCGATGGCGGCGGCGCTGAAGGCCGTCGAGCAAGGCGCGCAGGTCACGCTGATCGAGCGCGGCACCATCGGCGGCACCTGCGTCAATGTCGGCTGTGTGCCGTCCAAGATCATGATCCGCGCCGCCCACATCGCCCATCTGCGCCGGGAAAGCCCGTTCGATGGCGGTATTGCGGCAACTGTGCCTACGATTGACCGCAGTAAGCTGCTGGCCCAGCAGCAGGCCCGCGTCGACGAACTGCGGCACGCCAAGTACGAAGGCATCCTGGGCGGTAATCCGGCCATCACCGTTGTGCACGGTGAGGCGCGCTTCAAGGACGACCAGAGCCTTACCGTCCGTTTGAACGAGGGTGGCGAGCGCGTCGTGATGTTCGACCGCTGCCTGGTCGCCACGGGTGCCAGCCCGGCGGTCCCGCCGATTCCGGGCTTGAAAGAGTCACCCTACTGGACTTCCACCGAGGCCCTGGCGAGCGACACCATTCCCGAACGCCTTGCCGTAATCGGCTCGTCGGTGGTGGCGCTGGAGCTGGCGCAAGCCTTTGCCCGGCTGGGCAGCAAGGTCACGGTCCTGGCGCGCAATACCTTGTTCTTCCGTGAAGACCCGGCCATCGGCGAGGCGGTGACAGCCGCTTTCCGTGCCGAGGGCATCGAGGTGCTGGAGCACACGCAAGCCAGCCAGGTCGCCCATATGGACGGTGAATTCGTGCTGACCACCACGCACGGTGAATTGCGCGCCGACAAACTGCTGGTTGCCACCGGTCGGACACCGAACACGCGCAGCCTCGCGCTGGACGCAGCGGGGGTCACTGTCAATGCGCAAGGTGCCATCGTCATCGACCAAGGCATGCGCACGAGCAACCCGAACATCTACGCGGCCGGCGACTGCACCGACCAGCCGCAGTTCGTCTATGTGGCGGCAGCGGCCGGCACCCGTGCCGCGATCAACATGACCGGCGGCGATGCGGCGCTCGACCTGACCGCAATGCCGGCCGTGGTGTTCACCGATCCGCAAGTGGCGACCGTGGGCTACAGCGAGGCGGAAGCCCACCACGACGGGATCGAGACCGACAGCCGCACCTTGACCTTGGACAACGTGCCGCGTGCGCTCGCCAACTTCGACACACGCGGCTTCATCAAGTTGGTTATCGAGGAAGGCAGCCATCGGCTGATCGGCGTACAGGCGGTCGCGCCGGAAGCGGGTGAACTGATCCAGACGGCGGCTCTGGCCATTCGCAACCGCATGACGGTGCAGGAACTGGCCGACCAGTTGTTCCCCTACCTGACGATGGTCGAGGGGTTGAAGCTCGCGGCGCAGACCTTCAACAAGGATGTGAAGCAGCTTTCCTGCTGCGCCGGGTGAGAAAAAGGAGGTGTTCAATGAACGCCTACACGGTGTCCCGGCTGGCTCTTGATGCCGGGGTGAGCGTGCATATCGTGCGCGACTACCTGCTGCGCGGATTGCTGCGCCCGGTGGCGTGCACACCAGGCGGCTACGGCTTGTTCGATGACGCCGCCTTGCAACGGCTGTGCTTCGTGCGGGCGGCCTTCGAGGCGGGCATCGGCCTCGACGCGCTGGCGCGGCTGTGCCGGGCGCTGGATGCGGCGGACGGCGACGAAGCGGCCGCGCAGCTTGCCCTGCTGCGTCAGTTCGTCGAGCGTCGGCGCGAAGCGTTGGCCGATCTGGAAGTGCAGTTGGCCACCCTGCCGACCGAGCCGGCACAGCACGCGGAGAGTCTGCCATGAACAACCCCGAGCGCTTGCCGTCCGAGACGCACAAACCGATCACCGGCTACCTGTGGGGCGGACTGGCTGTGCTGACTTGCCCCTGCCACCTGCCCATCCTCGCTGTCGTGCTGGCCGGCACAACCGCCGGTGCTTTCCTCGGCGAGCATTGGGTCATCGCGGCGCTCGGTTTGACCGGCCTGTTCCTTCTGTCCCTGTCGCGGGCGTTGCGGGCATTCAGGGAAAGAGAATGAGCGCTTTCCGGCCGGATGGATGGACGACGCCGGAACTGGCCCAAGCGGTCGAGCGCGGGCAGCTTGAACTGCACTACCAGCCCGTCGTCGATCTGCGCAGTGGTGGGATTGTCGGCGCGGAAGCCCTGTTGCGCTGGCGTCATCCGACGCTTGGACTATTGCCACCGGGCCAGTTCCTGCCCGTGGTCGAATCGTCCGGCCTGATGCCTGAAATCGGCGCTTGGGTGCTGGGCGAAGCCTGCCGCCAGATGCGTGACTGGCGAATGCTGGCATGGCGACCGTTCCGGCTGGCCGTCAATGTTTCGGCGAGCCAAGTGGGACCGGACTTCGACGGGTGGGTAAAGGGCGTGCTGGCTGATGCCGAGTTGCCCGCCGAGTATCTCGAAATCGAGCTGACCGAATCGGTCGCGTTTGGTGATCCGGCGATCTTCCCCGCCCTGGACGCCTTGCGGCAGATCGGTGTGCGCTTCGCCGCCGATGACTTCGGGACGGGGTATTCCTGTCTGCAACATCTGAAGTGCTGCCCAATCAGCACGCTCAAGATCGACCAATCGTTTGTCGCCGGGCTCGCCAACGACCGCCGCGACCAAACCATCGTGCACACCGTGATTCAGCTTGCGCACGGGCTGGGCATGGATGTGGTGGCTGAAGGCGTGGAAACATCGGCGAGTCTTGATCTATTGCGACAAGCGGACTGCGACACAGGACAAGGCTTCCTGTTCGCGAAGCCAATGCCGGCGGCGGCATTCGCCGTCTTCGTCAGTCAATGGAGGGGTGCCACCATGAATGCAAGTGACTCGACCACCACCAGTTGCTGCGTGTGCTGCAAGGAAATCCCGCTCGATGCCGCCTTCACCCCGGAAGGCGCGGAATACGTCGAGCACTTCTGCGGGTTGGAGTGTTATCAACGCTTCGAAGCGCGTGCCAAGACAGGGAACGAAACCGATGCCGATCCGAACGCCTGCGACTCGCTACCGTCAGATTGAGGCATACCCTAACTTGATGTCAGGCAGGGCCGCGCCGCTTCGTCAGAATAGAGTCTGCTTTCCCATTTTTTGACACATGCCCGCGAAGGTTATAGATTTCAGCCTGACAGAAATGGGCTTTGAGGCACAACGGAACAGAAAGTGCACTTAAGCCGCCTTCAACCAAGGAGACATCGTGCAGGGGCACCGCATCGGCTACGTCCGGGTCAGCAGCTTTGACCAGAACCCGGAACGCCAGCTGGAACAAACCCAGGTGAGCAAGGTGTTCACCGACAAGGCATCGGGCAAGGACACCCAGCGCCCCCAGCTCGAAGCGCTGCTGAGCTTCGTCCGCGAAGGCGATACAGTGGTGGTGCACAGCATGGATCGGCTGGCCCGCAACCTCGATGACCTGCGTCGCTTGGTACAGAAGCTGACTCAGCGCGGCGTGCGCATCGAGTTCCTGAAGGAGGGCCTGGTGTTCACTGGCGAGGACTCGCCGATGGCCAACCTGATGCTGTCGGTGATGGGGGCCTTCGCTGAGTTCGAGCGCGCCCTGATCCGCGAGCGGCAGCGTGAGGGCATCGCCTTGGCCAAGCAGCGTGGCGCGTACCGGGGCCGCAAGAAAGCCCTGTCCGATGAGCAGGCTGCTACCCTGCGGCAGCGAGCGACGGCCGGCGAGCCCAAGGCGCAGCTTGCCCGCGAGTTCAACATCAGCCGGGAAACCCTCTACCAGTACCTCCGCACGGACGACTGACACATGCCGCGTCGCTTGATCCTCTCGGCCACGGAGCGGGACACCCTGCTTGCGCTGCCGGAAAGCCAGGATGACCTGATCCGCTACTACACCTTCAACGACTCCGACCTGTCGCTGATCCGCCAGCGACGCGGCGACGCCAACCGCCTCGGCTTCGCCGTGCAGCTCTGCCTGCTGCGCTACCCCGGTTACGCGCTGGGAACCGACAGCGAGCTGCCCGAGCCGGTCATCCTGTGGGTGGCGAAGCAAGTCCAGGCCGAGCCGGCGAGCTGGGCAAAGTACGGCGAGCGCGACGTGACCCGTCGCGAGCATGCCCAGGAACTGCGCACCTACCTGCAACTGGCCCCGTTCGGCCTGTCCGACTTCCGCGCCCTGGTGCGCGAGCTAACCGAGCTGGCCCAGCAGACCGACAAAGGCTTGCTGCTGGCCGGTCAGGCCCTGGAGAGCCTACGGCAGAAACGACGCATCCTGCCGGCGCTGAGCGTGATTGACCGGGCCTGCTCGGAAGCCATTGCGCGAGCCAATCGGCGGGTCTACCGCGCCCTGGTCGAACCACTCACGGACTCGCATCGGGCCAAGCTGGACGAGCTGTTGAAGCTCAAGGCCGGCAGCAGCATCACCTGGTTGACCTGGCTGCGCCAGGCACCGCTGAAACCCAACTCTCGGCACATGCTGGAACACATCGAGCGGCTGAAGACATTTCAGTTGGTGGACTTGCCCGAAGGCCTGGGCCGGCACATCCACCAGAACCGCCTGCTCAAGCTGGCCCGCGAGGGTGGGCAGATGACGCCCAAAGACCTCGGTAAGTTCGAGCCGCAGCGCCGCTACGCGACCCTGGCCGCCGTGGTGCTGGAGAGCACCGCGACCGTGATCGATGAGCTGGTCGATCTGCATGACCGCATCCTGGTCAAGCTGTTCAGCGGCGCGAAGCACAAGCATCAGCAGCAGTTCCAGAAGCAGGGCAAGGCGATCAACGACAAGGTGCGCCTGTACTCCAGGATCGGCCAGGCGCTGCTGGAAGCGAAGGAAAGCGGCAGCGACCCCTATGCCGCCATCGAGGCGGTGATTCCCTGGGACGAGTTCACCGAGAGCGTCAGCGAGGCCGAGCTGCTGGCCCGGCCGGAAGGCTTCGACCACCTGCACCTGGTCGGCGAGAACTTCGCCACCCTGCGCCGTTACACGCCGGCCTTGCTGGAGGTGCTGGAACTGCGCGCCGCGCCGGCCGCGCAAGGCGTGCTGGCAGCCGTGCAGACCCTGCGTGAGATGAACGCCGACAACCTGCGCAAGGTGCCGGCCGATGCACCCACGGCCTTCATCAAGCCGCGCTGGAAGCCGCTGGTGATCACCCCGGAAGGCCTCGACCGGAAATTCTACGAAATCTGCGCCCTGTCCGAGCTGAAGAACGCCCTGCGCTCCGGCGACATCTGGGTCAAGGGCTCGCGGCAGTTCCGCGACTTCGACGACTACCTGCTGCCGGCCGAGAAGTTCGCCGCACTCAAGCGCGAGCAGGCCCTGCCCCTGGCGATCAACCCGAACAGCGACCAGTACCTGGAAGAGCGTTTGCAGCTGCTGGACGAGCAGTTGGCCACCGTCACCCGCCTGGCCAAGGACAACGAGCTGCCCGATGCCATCCTCACCGAGTCAGGGCTGAAAATCACCCCGCTGGATGCGGCGGTGCCGGATCGGGCGCAGGCGCTGATCGACCAAACCAGCCAGTTACTGCCGCGCATCAAGATCACCGAACTGCTGATGGACGTGGACGACTGGACGGGCTTCAGCCGCCACTTCACCCACTTGAAGGACGGGGCCGAGGCCAAAGACAGGACGTTGCTGCTGTCCGCAATCCTCGGTGATGCGATCAACCTCGGGCTGACCAAGATGGCCGAGTCGAGCCCCGGCCTGACCTACGCCAAGCTGTCCTGGCTGCAAGCCTGGCACATCCGCGACGAAACCTATTCGGCGGCCTTGGCCGAGCTGGTCAACCACCAGTATCGCCACGCCTTTGCCGCCCACTGGGGCGACGGCACGACCTCATCCTCCGATGGCCAGCGCTTCCGCGCGGGTGGCCGGGGCGAGAGCACCGGGCACGTCAACCCGAAGTACGGTAGCGAGCCGGGACGGCTGTTCTATACCCATATCTCCGACCAGTACGCGCCGTTCAGCACCCGCGTGGTGAATGTCGGCGTCCGCGATTCCACCTATGTGCTCGACGGCCTGCTGTACCACGAGTCCGACCTGCGGATCGAGGAGCACTACACCGACACGGCCGGCTTCACCGATCACGTCTTTGCCCTGATGCACCTGCTAGGCTTCCGCTTCGCGCCGCGCATCCGCGACCTCGGCGAAACCAAGCTGTACGTGCCGCAGGGCGTGCAAGCCTACCCGACGTTGCGCCCGCTGATCGGCGGCACCCTGAACATCAAGCACGTGCGTGCCCACTGGGACGACATCCTGCGCCTGGCCAGCTCGATCAAGCAGGGCACCGTCACCGCCTCGCTGATGCTGCGCAAGCTCGGCAGCTACCCGCGCCAGAACGGACTGGCCGTGGCCCTGCGCGAGCTGGGCCGGATCGAGCGCACGCTGTTCATCCTGGACTGGCTGCAAAGTGTTGAACTGCGCCGCCGCGTGCATGCCGGCCTGAACAAAGGTGAGGCGCGCAACTCGCTGGCCAGGGCGGTGTTCTTCAACCGCCTTGGGGAAATCAGGGATCGGAGCTTCGAGCAGCAGCGCTACCGGGCCAGCGGCCTCAACCTGGTGACGGCGGCTATCGTGCTGTGGAACACGGTGTACCTGGAACGCGCCACCCAGGGGTTGGTCGAGGCCGGCAAGCCGGTGGACGGCGAGCTGCTGCAATTCCTGTCGCCGCTGGGCTGGGAGCACATCAACCTAACCGGCGATTACGTCTGGCGGCAGAGCCGCAGACTGGAAGACGGGAAGTTTCGGCCCTTACGGATGCCCGGAAAACCTTAGCGTACGATTTTTTCCGAATTCTGCGGGCTCCCCTATCTCATCTGCGCAAGGCAGAACGTGAAGACGGCCGCCCTGGACCTCGCCCGCGAGCGCCAGGCGCACGAGGCCGGCGCGCGGACCCGCGCCACGGCCCACGAGCGGACGCCGCAGCAGGAGCGCCAGAAGGCCGCCAGAGAGGCCGAGCGCGGCCGTGAGGCTTGGACGCTAGGGCAGGGCATGAAAAAGCCCGTAGCGGGCTGCTACGGGCGTCTGACGCGGTGGAAAGGGGGAGGGGATGTTGTCTACATGGCTCTGCTGTAGTGAGTGGGTTGCGCTCCGGCAGCGGTCCTGATCAATCGTCACCCTTTCTCGGTCCTTCAACGTTCCTGACAACGAGCCTCCTTTTCGCCAATCCATCGACAATCACCGCGAGTCCCTGCTCGAACGCTGCGTCCGGACCGGCTTCGTCGAAGGCGTCTATCGCGGCCCGCAACAGCGGCGAGAGCGGAGCCTGTTCAACGGTGCCGCCGCGCTCGCCGGCATCGCTGTCGCCGGCCTGCTCCTCAAGCACGGCCCCAACAGTGAAGTAGCTGATTGTCATCAGCGCATTGACGGCGTCCCCGGCCGAAAAACCCGCCTCGCAGAGGAAGCGAAGCTGCGCGTCGGCCGTTTCCATCTGCGGTGCGCCCGGTCGCGTGCCGGCATGGATGCGCGCGCCATCGCGGTAGGCGAGCAGCGCCTGCCTGAAGCTGCGGGCATTCCCGATCAGAAATGAGCGCCAGTCGTCGTCGGCTCTCGGCACCGAATGCGTATGATTCTCCGCCAGCATGGCTTCGGCCAGTGCGTCGAGCAGCGCCCGCTTGTTCCTGAAGTGCCAGTAAAGCGCCGGCTGCTGAACCCCCAACCGTTCCGCCAGTTTGCGTGTCGTCAGACCGTCTACGCCGACCTCGTTCAACAGGTCCAGGGCGGCACGGATCACTGTATTCGGCTGCAACTTTGTCATGCTTGACACTTTATCACTGATAAACATAATATGTCCACCAACTTATCAGTGATAAAGAATCCGCGCGTTCAATCGGACCAGCGGAGGCTGGTCCGGAGGCCAGACGTGAAACCCAACAGACCCCTGATCGTAATTCTGAGCACTGTCGCGCTCGACGCTGTCGGCATCGGCCTGATTATGCCGGTGCTGCCGGGCCTCCTGCGCGATCTGGTTCACTCGAACGACGTCACCGCCCACTATGGCATTCTGCTGGCGCTGTATGCGTTGATGCAATTTGCCTGCGCACCTGTGCTGGGCGCGCTGTCGGATCGTTTCGGGCGGCGGCCGGTCTTGCTCGTCTCGCTGGCCGGCGCTGCTGTCGACTACGCCATCATGGCGACGGCGCCTTTCCTTTGGGTTCTCTATATCGGGCGGATCGTGGCCGGCATCACCGGGGCGACTGGGGCGGTAGCCGGCGCTTATATTGCCGATATCACTGATGGCGATGAGCGCGCGCGGCACTTCGGCTTCATGAGCGCCTGTTTCGGGTTCGGGATGGTCGCGGGACCTGTGCTCGGTGGGCTGATGGGCGGTTTCTCCCCCCACGCTCCGTTCTTCGCCGCGGCAGCCTTGAACGGCCTCAATTTCCTGACGGGCTGTTTCCTTTTGCCGGAGTCGCACAAAGGCGAACGCCGGCCGTTACGCCGGGAGGCTCTCAACCCGCTCGCTTCGTTCCGGTGGGCCCGGGGCATGACCGTCGTCGCCGCCCTGATGGCGGTCTTCTTCATCATGCAACTTGTCGGACAGGTGCCGGCCGCGCTTTGGGTCATTTTCGGCGAGGATCGCTTTCACTGGGACGCGACCACGATCGGCATTTCGCTTGCCGCATTTGGCATTCTGCATTCACTCGCCCAGGCAATGATCACCGGCCCTGTAGCCGCCCGGCTCGGCGAAAGGCGGGCACTCATGCTCGGAATGATTGCCGACGGCACAGGCTACATCCTGCTTGCCTTCGCGACACGGGGATGGATGGCGTTCCCGATCATGGTCCTGCTTGCTTCGGGTGGCATCGGAATGCCGGCGCTGCAAGCAATGTTGTCCAGGCAGGTGGATGAGGAACGTCAGGGGCAGCTGCAAGGCTCACTGGCGGCGCTCACCAGCCTGACCTCGATCGTCGGACCCCTCCTCTTCACGGCGATCTATGCGGCTTCTATAACAACGTGGAACGGGTGGGCATGGATTGCAGGCGCTGCCCTCTACTTGCTCTGCCTGCCGGCGCTGCGTCGCGGGCTTTGGAGCGGCGCAGGGCAACGAGCCGATCGCTGATCGTGGAAACGATAGGCCTATGCCATGCGGGTCAAGGCGACTTCCGGCAAGCTATACGCGCCCTAGGAGTGCGGTTGGAACGTTGGCCCAGCCAGATACTCCCGATCACGAGCAGGACGCCGATGATTTGAAGCGCACTCAGCGTCTGATCCAAGAACAACCATCCTAGCAACACGGCGGTCCCCGGGCTGAGAAAGCCCAGTAAGGAAACAACTGTAGGTTCGAGTCGCGAGATCCCCCGGAACCAAAGGAAGTAGGTTAAACCCGCTCCGATCAGGCCGAGCCACGCCAGGCCGAGAACATTGGTTCCTGTAGGCATCGGGATTGGCGGATCAAACACTAAAGCTACTGGAACGAGCAGAAGTCCTCCGGCCGCCAGTTGCCAGGCGGTAAAGGTGAGCAGAGGCACGGGAGGTTGCCACTTGCGGGTCAGCACGGTTCCGAACGCCATGGAAACCGCCCCCGCCAGGCCCGCTGCGACGCCGACAGGATCTAGCGCTGCGTTTGGTGTCAACACCAACAGCGCCACGCCCGCAGTTCCGCAAATAGCCCCCAGGACCGCCATCAATCGTATCGGGCTACCTAGCAGAGCGGCAGAGATGAACACGACCATCAGCGGCTGCACAGCGCCTACCGTCGCCGCGACCCCGCCCGGCAGGCGGTAGACCGAAATAAACAACAAGCTCCAGAATAGCGAAATATTAAGTGCGCCGAGGATGAAGATGCGCATCCACCAGATTCCCGTTGGAATCTGTCGGACGATCATCACGAGCAATAAACCCGCCGGCAACGCCCGCAGCATCGCGACCGTCATCGGTGAGAAGTTCGGCAGGTATTGGGTGGTGACAATGTAGGTGCTGCCCCAAATGGCAGGTGCTATCGCTGTGAACAATAAATCGGGCGTGCGTAATGACATGCGATTACAAGACCTCCGCTACGGCGATGGGTTTTTGAGAGTTGCAGGCGCCGCGATGACCGCACCCTGACTTGGACTGGCCCTGCCTCGCACCAATCCACCTGCGGCTATGGCCGCGATCATGCGAGGCCCGAAAATTACACGACCTGTACACGTCCGCCGAACCCGGAACGCAACAGAGCTTCGTGGGCATCCCGATCCGGGTCGTAGCAGCAGTCCTGGACCAAACGCACGTCGTAGTCCGCATCACTAGCCCAGGCGACGCTTGAAAGAACAACGCCGGTGGTGCTTATCCCGGCCATGACAAGCGTGCTTACGCCGCGCGTCCGAAGGTCGGCGTCGAGCGCCGTGCCATAAAAGACGCTGGCTCGCGGACATGCATAGAAAAGGTCGCCCCGTTCGATCGCAAGCCCTTCGACGGGCAGACCGGTGCGAAATCGTCCGCTCGGGAGATACGGTGAGATTTGGCGATTCGTCGCCGGCGGCGCATGTTCATACTCTTCGCCGAGCGAAAAGTTGGGGAACAGCACGGGCCGGCCGCGCAAGGCGTGCTGGCAGCCGTGCAGACCCTGCGTGAGATGAACGCCGACAACCTGCGCAAGGTGCCGGCCGATGCACCCACGGCCTTCATCAAGCCGCGCTGGAAGCCGCTGGTGATCACCCCGGAAGGCCTCGACCGGAAATTCTACGAAATCTGCGCCCTGTCCGAGCTGAAGAACGCCCTGCGCTCCGGCGACATCTGGGTCAAGGGCTCGCGGCAGTTCCGCGACTTCGACGACTACCTGCTGCCGGCCGAGAAGTTCGCCGCACTCAAGCGCGAGCAGGCCCTGCCCCTGGCGATCAACCCGAACAGCGACCAGTACCTGGAAGAGCGTTTGGGGGTTTGGGGAGCAATGGAACCAAAAACCAACGTAAGCTCTGAATCCCACCGTAAAGGGGCTTTCCGATCTCCAGCTCACCCGCCAGGCATTACTCTCTGATCAGTGCCTCGATGATCGGGCAGAT